>JBGVHY010000024.1:0-4639 GCA_045122755.1 Acutalibacteraceae bacterium
CATACTGTCGGTAATAAATAATTCTCCTACCTTATTGTCACTATATGAATCAAGGAAGAAGAAAGAAAAAAGCTCGTGCGTCGGAACATTTTCAAGTTCTTCTTTTGCAGCATAATAAACATCTTCTGTTTCCTTTTGGAATTCCTTGTACTCCATATCGGTTTCAATGGTTACATCACATTTTGCTATTGTTTGCGGATAAGTTGTTGCAACATCTAGGAAATTCTCGTTATTTTCGAGCAATCTGCTAATCTGTTTTACTTCTTGCAATGTTAGCGCAACATTTCTATATTTAGTAGAGCCGTCCTCAAATGCAACAGTAAGAAGAAAATAATCATCGCTGTAATCATCGGATCTGCCGTAGTAAGCATTTCCAATGTAATACTGGTATTTTTTATCGTTTAAGGTTTTGTCAAGTGCCTCGCATAAAATTTTTTCAATTTCATCGTCTTTTATGCTTATGCTTTCTATGGCTTTAATATTTTCAAAATCATATTCCTCGTAATACGAGTAATAATAGTAGTCTGCGTCGTTAATAAATCTTACGCTATCAATTGATGACTGATTTGGAGTGTATGATTTTACTGCAAGTTCTGCGCAGTTAAGTCCGGCAATGAGTATAACATTCAAAACAACAACATATCCGAATTTAAGAATTGTCTTCGGTATTGTTTTAATAGAACGCTGAGTGATAATTTCAAATAAAAGATAAGCCACTATTGCAAAAAACCAAAGAATAACACAGGTTGTAAATGGTTCAATCGTAGAAGTGCCGCCTATCAAGCCGATACTTGTACCGTTATCGTAAATGGTAATTTCGCTGTAAATAATAAGACAAGCCGGCAGACAGAAAATCATACAAAATGCAGTTCTAAAGAAAGTTTGAACAGCTTTTGGCATACTGCTTCTTGCGGCAAGCTCTGATTTGCGTCGTTTGAAACAAATAGTGCCTATTATGAAATAAATAAGTGCCAAAATGACCGAATAAACAACTGATTTGTATTCTGAAAAGTCGTCAAATATACTGCCTGTCAGCGCATTGTAGCCGTTGCCGAGGGGAATATCAAAATATTTTGTATCTATAACTGAGTTTGCAGATTTAAAAGCTTCTGTTATTGCGTAAATGAAAGTCCTGGGATAAAAAAGTATAATCAAGCCTACACCGAGAGCTGAAATCAGTCTTCCCGAAACCGCACAACCGATAGTAATACCGCTCGTCATCAAAATACTGCCTGCGATAAGATTAAGGATAGTAGGAATTACTGTATAGAAGAATCCCGGTTCGGTATAACAATCGGTAATAACTGTAAACGAGAGTGCAATTGATGAGCAGAGAATTACTAATACTGTAAGCATTGTAACAATTGCAATGCTGAATGAAACAAAAATCGTTTCGCGTTTAAAATTTAGTGAATGGTAAAAATCACTCGATTTTCTTTTGAATAGAAACGAGAAAAGCGATAGGGTAAATATCGGTGAAATTACATAAGGAATGAGAACTAAAAGATAGTTGGTTTCAATGAATTTATTGAGAGAGGTATATTTGTCTGTTGATATCAAAAGAGGAAGTAATATCGATGAAGCGGCGAAAATCACAAATGAAATGATAAATGTGCCTTTCAGCTGGTTTAATCCTTCAACATAAAGCTTTTTGTCAAATATTTTATTTTTCATCATTAATTACCTCCTCGTTCATTCCTTCTAAAATCTCACTGAAATCGTAGCCGAATTCTTTCATCTTTTGGGTGAATACCTCTTCGAGTGTCAGCGGTAAAATATCAAAAAGTACAGGCTTTTTAGCATTGATAAAGGCTTTTGTTTTGTCAAGGTCGCCTTTTATAATAATGTTAGAAACCGAGCCTTGTTTTGAAAACTGTGTTACTTCAAGCCCATCAAAAAGAGACTTGTTGTAATCGTAATCAAAAGCAACCTGAGCCTTATAAACCTCGGTTTTAAGCTCGTTTATATTGTTTTCAAGCACAACCTTGCCGTCATGAAGAAGAACCAGCGAATCGCAGATGTCCTCTAATTCTCTGAGTGAGTGAGAAGCAAGAACGGTTGTCATATTTCTGCTTGCAACATCATCATAAATAAGGCTTTTAACAAATGAACGCATTACAGGGTCGAGTCCGTCGAATGTTTCATCAAAGAATATGTATTTAGGTTTTGCCGAGAGTGCCAGGATAATAGCCGCCTGACGCTTCATACCTTTGGAAAATGAATTAATCGGCTGATTTTGCGGTAATTTAAAGTAATCGAGCAACATTTTATATCGCTCATCATCAAAATTTTCATAAACTCTTCTGTAAAGTCCTGACATTCGTTTAATAGTTGCTCCCGGGAGAAAATAAAGGTCATCAGGAACAAAAACAATATCCTTTTTAACATTCGGGTTTTCGTAAACAGGCGAGCCGTCAATTGAAATAACACCGCTGTCGGCTGCGTAAACACCACATAATGTTCTTATAAAAGTGGATTTTCCCGCACCGTTCGAGCCTACCATTCCGTAAATACAACCCTCAGGAATTAAGCAGCTTACATTATTCAGTGCAGTAAAACTATCAAATTTCTTGCTTAAGTTTTCGGTTTTTATCATATATTAAGACCTCCGTTTTCATAAATTTCATCGATTTCTTGTTTCAATCTGTCAGGTTTTACGCCTGAAATACGCATTTTTTCAACGCAATGACGGAATTCGTCAAGCTCGGTTTCTGCTTTTTCGAGTATAACCTGTTTGGCGTTTTCAGCTACAAAACAGCCTTTTCCGCCAACAGAATAGAGAACACCGCTATTGCATAAATCCGTATATGCGCGCTGGATTGTGTTTGGATTTACGCTTAGCTGAACAGATAGGGCTCTTACAGACGGCATTTTGTCATCAGCGCTTAGCGAACCGCTTGAAATCATCAGCATTGTCTGCTCGCAAATCTGTTCATATATCGGTTTTCGTGAACTGTGGTCAATCTGAAACATATAACTACCTCCTTTGCGTGTTTTAACTGTACTAGTTCGATTAATACAGTTAGTATAGCATAGCAGGAAAGCTTTGTCAATATTATTTTTAAAAATTCTTTTGAATATAGTCCTTAAAACTTGAATAAAAGAAAAATTCTCAGACCAAAAGACTGAGAATTTTAATTATCACTGCTAAAGCAATACTGAATAAATTTCCTCGCCGCCACCTACAAAAACTTCTAAAATATATTCGTCGCGGATAATTTTTAAATCATTTATTTTTCCTTTATACACTACCGATTCGCGGTTTGTGCGCTCGATTACAAACCCATCGTCCGTACGTTTTAAAGCAGGGTCGCTGTCTTTTAAAAGATGCTGTACTTCCTTTATCGGATAGCCGTAAACCTTACCGTTTTTCAAAGTCAGCTCACGCGGGACAGACATACAACCGATATTTTTATCATAATAACCGCTGTATTCCCAACCGGGAATCCAAGATAAAAGAATATTTCTTCCTTTATCATCAGAGAATACCTGACCGGCATACTGATCGGGACCTTTGTCCACCTCGCCGACAACCTCTGGAGTAAATTTTCCGTTATCGAAATCGCCGTACATCACCGAGAAGAAACGGTCTTGCTCGGATTTGCAGACAGATGCAGTAAGCAGATACTTTTCTCCTGCTTTAACAAACGACGGACACTCGGCATAAATTGCATTATCCCACTCGCTCATAATGCCGTTGTATGTCCAATCAAATAGATTTTCACTTTCATAAAGGAGCAAACGTGCCGCCTTACTTTCGGGATTGCCCGTAGCCATTACGCAGTAGTATTTATCGCCGATTTTTGTCACAGCAGGGTCACGAAAATCAGGACCGCCGTCTATCGGGAAATGCTCAATAACAGGATTTTTTTCGTATTTTTCAAAGTGAATCCCGTCAGTAGAGTAAGCTACGCTGACCGCTTCATTTCTTTGCTGAGCACCTTCAGGAGTACAAAGCGAGGCATAGAACAGATACAGCACATCGTCCTTTACAATAGCCGTACCCGACCAGCAACCCTCGTTATCATAAGGCATATCAGGGTAAAGCGCAACGGGTAATTCTTCAAAAGTCAGAAAATCCTTTGTTCTTGCGTGACCCCAATGCATAGGCTGCTTCCAAGGTAGCTCGAAATCGGGAGCGTGCTGATAAAAAATATGATAATAGCCCTTAAAATAAACCAACCCATTCGGGTCATTAATCCAACCCTTCTTCGGCTTGTAATGAGATTTCAGTTGTTTTGAATAGTCCATATAATCCTCGCGTAGAAATATTTTTTGTTATTATATCATAAAAAACTATTCAATTCAATGAAGTATTTTCCGATAGGCAAATATCATTCAAAAAAATAGCAGCCGACATAGTCGACTGCACTATTTGGTTGCGGAGGCTGGATTTGAACCAACGACCTTCGGGTTATGAGCCCGACGAGCTACCAGGCTGCTCCACTCCGCTATATTTAATTTTTGACCTCTTTTTGAGTGCCTATATATAATACACTAACTTCTCTAAAATGTCAACCCCTAATTTTTAAAATTTCTAAAATTCATGTAGGATTACAATAGATGTGTTACAGAATAAGAAAAAAATAGATGACGAATGGGAAATCCTGTGTTACAGTTAAGTTGCGAGACAAAACAG
>JBGVHY010000025.1:0-4035 GCA_045122755.1 Acutalibacteraceae bacterium
GTCAACTAATGACTGCGACAAAGCAGATGAAAAGCTGTTCTGCTCTGAAACATATTCTTTTTTTATAATTACATTTTCGCCTGCTTCAAGGGTTTGAAGTATCTCTTTAGCGCGGTTTACAACTTTCTGCGGAACACCTGCAAGCTTTGCAACCTCGATACCGTAGCTGTCATCAGAGCCGCCGCGAACTATTCGACGCAAGAAAATGATATCATCGCCTTTTTTCTTAGCAGCGATATTATAATTCTTAACTCCGTCTAATTCTTCTTCGAGTGAGGTTAATTCGTGATAATGTGTTGCAAAAAGTGTTTTTGCGCCTATTCTTTTCTTATCTGCGACGTATTCAAGCACCGCACGTGCTATTGCCATACCGTCATAAGTAGAAGTACCGCGACCGATTTCATCGATAATAAGCAAGCTGTTTTTGGTTGCATATTTTAAGATATTCGCAACCTCACTCATCTCAACCATAAAGGTTGATTTACCACTTGCAAGGTCGTCAGAAGCGCCTACACGAGTGAAAATAGCATCGCAAATTGAAATTTTAGCCGATTTCGCAGGTACAAATGAGCCAATCTGCGCCATAAGAGTGATAATTGCAGTCTGACGCATATATGTAGATTTACCCGCCATATTAGGACCTGTGATAATCGCACAACGGTTGTCCTTGATATCAAGTCTTGTGTCATTAGGAACGAATGCACTGCTTGACAGCAACTCTACAACAGGGTGTCTTCCCTCACGGATATCAATTTCACCGTCAACCGAAATCTGCGGACAAATATATCCGTTTTTATAAGCTACAACTGATAGTGACCATACCGCATCAAGACGTGCAACCGCTTCGGCGGTGCGTTTGATGCTCTCCATATATTTTGCCGCTTCTTCGCGAATACCGACAAACAGGTTGTATTCAAGCGCAATAAGCTTGTCCTGTGCACCCAAAATTCTGCTTTCAAGCTGTTTTACCTCATCGGTAATATATCGCTCGCAGTTAGTAAGTGTTTGGCGGCGGATATACTCCTCAGGCGGAGTAAAATCAGCCGAATTTGGGATTTCAATATAGTAACCGAAAACTCGGTTATATTTAATTTTAAGTTTTTTAACGCCTGTGCGCTCCTGCTCACGAAGCTCAAGCTCGGTAACAATATCCTTACCGCCTGTCATATCGCTTTTTAAGCGGTCGACCTCTTCATTAAAACCTTCGCGGATAAGACCGCCTTCACGAACGGTTATCGGCGGTTCATCAACAATTGCGCTCTTAATTAACGCAGACAAATCCGAAAGCTCATCAATATCATTATAAATTCCCTGTAAAAATGCAGAATCCATACCATTGATAGTAGATTTTAAGCAAGGCATTTTCTGCAAGGTATCAGCTAAAGTATTAAGCTCTCTTGCGTTTGCTGTTCCATAAAGAACTCTTGTCATAAGGCGTTCTAAATCTTTGATTTCCTTGAGCGCTTCGCTCAAAGCTTCGCGTATTTCGTGTTTTGAAAGGAGTTCACCTACTGCGTTTTGTCTGCGCGAGATTTCCGCAGGCGAAAGCAGCGGCAGCTCAATCCAATTTCTGATAAGGCGCTTACCCATAGGGGTTTTTGTATTATCAAGCACCCACAAAAGCGAACCCTTTTTATCGTGCGAACGCAAGGTTTCAGTAAGCTCAAGATTCATTCTTGATGACATATCAAGACGCATATATTTATTTTCGCTGTAAATATCAATTGAATTGATAGCCGCGATATCATTCTTCTGAGTTCTGAACAAAAAGCCCATTGCGGCGCAGAGCGCATACTGCGAAACGGAATTTTCCTCAATTCCGAGGGATGAAAAGCTCTCGGCGCAAAAATGCGAAAGCACATGAACAGAACATTCATAGCCGATTAAATCTTCATCAATCAAGTCAATTCTGCTTTGCAAGCTTTTTGATACTAAGTCATAAAGAGCAGGCATTCTTGCCGATTCCTCGTTAAATAGCACCTCTTTAGGTGAAAAACGGGTAATTTCATTGATAATTTCAGCCTCAAGACGCTTTGACTCAATTTCAGTAAGGTGAAGCTTACCTGTTGAAACATCAGCAAAACAAAGACCGCCCTTATCCCCGTTTACAAAAACTGTCGCAAGGTAGTTATTAACGCCGGCCTCAAGCATACTGTCCTCAGTAACTGTACCCGGAGTGATAACCCTGATAACATCACGTTTTACAAGCTTTTTAGCCTTTGACGGGTCTTCGGTCTGCTCACAGATTGCAACACGATAGCCTTTTTTTACAAGTCGGGCAATGTAACCCTCGCTGGAATGAAACGGGATACCGCACATATCGGCTTTTTCATCCTCACCGTTTGCCCGCTTTGTAAGCACCAAATCAAGCTCTTCACTTGCTACGCGCGCATCATTATAAAACATTTCATAAAAATCGCCGAGCCTGAAAAACAGTATACTGTCGAGATGTTTTGCTTTAATCTCAATATACTGTCGCATCATTGGTGACATATTCGGGGTTACTTCAGGTAATATATCAACTCTTTTTGCCATTTTTACTACTTCCTTGAATTTTTTAAAATTATTTCTTAGTGACAGCCGCCGCAGGTACTGCATGAGCCTGTGCAAGAAGCATCAGGAATTTCAACAGTTTTCGGGTCAGCACCGTCAATGCACATAGAAATGAGCAAATTAACCTTGCTGACAATGCCGTCAAGGTTTGTTTTTGCCTCGTTATAAGCAATCATCGACTCATTAGACATAATCTTTTTATAGCAATCCTGTAACTGCTGGTTGTATTCCGCCTTTTTATTTTCATCAGCGTTCGGGTCTTGCATTGCTTTGTTTACATTCATTCTGATAAGATTAAATTCACCTATTAAATCCTGTAATTCTTTATCTTCGTCATTTGCTTTCTTTGCAGCTGCGAAAGCTTTATATAATTCATTCTCCTGAATTGCTGCACCTAATTCTCTTGCGATATCCAAAATTTCCATTGTAATAATCTCCTTAAATTAATTTACCTTTTATTATCCAGGTGTCACCGCTTGTAATCTCAACATCTCTAAATGTTCCGATTAAATCAGTTTCGCCTTCGATTTCTACTATAAAGTTGTTAAGTGTTCGTGCATATAAATAGCCTTCTTGTCTTGACGGCTCTTCTATAAGCACTCTGTAGGTCTTGCCGACTTGGCTCTGACAGATTTCCTCCGAGATAACCTCTTGTACCTTCAAGAGCTCTCTAAACCATATGCCTTTTTCTTCTTTTGTGACAGAATCAGGCATTTCTGCCGCCGGTGTGCCCTTGCGTTTTGAATAAATAAATGTGAACAATGACTGATAGCGAACTTCTTCAATAAGCGAGATAGTTTCTTTTACCTCTTCGTAGGTTTCCGACGGGAAGCCCACAATAATATCCGAAGTTAACATTAAATCAGGCATTAATTCTTTAGCTTTTTTGATAAGCTTTAAATAATCTTCTCTTGTATAGTGGCGATTCATCGCTTTAAGTACTCGCGAGCTTCCACATTGAACAGGCAAATGCAGATGTTTTTCAACCTTTTCACATTCCGCCATTGCACGCAGTAGTTCTTCTGAGCAATCCTTCGGATGCGAGGTCATAAAGCGGATTACAAAATCACCCTCAACCTCGTTGCATTTGCGTAAAAGCTGTGCAAAGGTGCAACCACCGTCATATGAATTTACATTCTGACCGAGTAGTGTGATATTTTTAATGCCTTTTGCAACCATATCTTTAAAATCTTTTAAGATATCCTCGGGTTTACGGCTGCGCTCACGACCTCGTACATACGGCACGATGCAGTAGGTGCAGAAGTTGTTACAGCCGTACATAATCGGCAACCAGCCGTTTATATTGCTCTCATTTACCTGAGGAATACCCTCTGCAATGATACCGTCCATATCGGGAATTTCAAAAATTCGCTTCTCCGAATTGAACACATTGTAAAGCATTTCAGGAAGCTTATGAACAACGTGAGTGCCGAAAACCAAGTCAACATGAGGAAAGCTCTTCTTAATTTTATCGGCGATATG
>JBGVHY010000026.1:0-6008 GCA_045122755.1 Acutalibacteraceae bacterium
CTATAAATGTCACTGAAAAGATACGAAAAATCTGGTGCATTCATTGAAATATTTAGGTCAATAATGCGGGAATAATCATTAATTACACCGCACGGTCTAAAAACTACTTCTTTTTTGCCGATTGTTACAATGAAATCATTATTATAATCGAGTTTTGAAGAAATAATACAGGGTATAGCACCGTCAGTATATAATGAATTTAACTTTTGCCCTTTAGTTAACGTTAGATTGATTTTTTCATATGTATTTTTTCCAAATCCATATAAATTAATGGATTTTTCTTCTTCAAGCTCCGCTTGTTTGCAATACATCTGCTCACATGTGATGGTGTCATAGTTTTTTAATGCTTTTTCTATTTGCAGGTGATTCTCTTCTGAAATGATATCGCCCTCAGCTGTAAGCTCATCATTCGCCATTAAAAGAAAAGTACTTGATTTTGAAAAATTTTCTGTGATTTTTAAACAATCGGTGTTGCTGTTGTGCATACATATAACAACGTTGGTAAGGAGGAAAGTAAATGATATCTGTAAAATAATAATAATATTTAAAATTAAATTTCTTGATATCATTTTCAAAGCTAATAGAGAATTCATTATGTACCTCGCCTCATTTCTATTGGCGTTTTTTTGAAAAATCTGAATGATTGTGCAGATAGTATTAAAATTAGAAACATCAAAATATAAAAATATACTAAAAAATATCTATCTGTATTTAACCGAATAAAATAGTTGTTTGAAGTATATTGTAATAATGGAAATACTAAGTAATTTGAAACTAATGAGCAAATGATGAATGACGGTGTAATTATGCATACTACTTCTGTTATATAACTTCTAATAATTCTTTTCTTTGAACTTCCCAAAATGAATAGTATTCCTATTTGCTTTTTTCTTCGTTCTAAAATTCCTATAAAAACAAACGAAATATTTAATAAACATAGAATTACAACTATTGCTAATATTAATAGTTCTTTTACGAAACTTGATGTATCTATTATGTTGCTTTCGTCAGGAAAAACGATGTCTTTTACATTGAAGATTTTTTTAGCTGAATTAAGTGTATTTTCTATTTCTTTATTTGATAAATTAAACCTTAGTATTAGAGAAATGCTATTTATGGTATCGGTATTTTCAAGTGATTTATAAGGTATTTCGTAGAAATCACCAATTCCTTTGCCTACTATTTTGTATTTAACATCTTGGATTATATATTCTTTTCCTATTCTATATTTTTTGCTGGCCTCAGAAGGCAAAAGAATTTCTTTTGCCTTCTCATTACTGAAATAACTTCCGACTTCAATCTTTGTATTTTCATTAAGATTGTATTTCGCTAGAATTGTATCCTTGTTATTTTCTAAGACAGCATAAATATTTTCAATGTTAGAATTATTTGATTTAAATAATAATTCGATATTGTTATTTATATTTTCGTTACTACAAATGAATGTATAAGTTCTTATTTCCGTATTATTCTTTTTGCTATTATAAATAACCGAATCATAAAAGTCACAAATAAAAAGAATAGCTATTGTCGTTACTGTGAAAATGGATACTAGTAAAACAAAAAATAATTTATCCTTTTTGATTAGTGATTTTAAATTATTGAAAATAATCATTGTACCCTCTATTATTTACCTTTGTAGTATATTTTCCCATTATATTTGTTTTCTACAAAGCGCGAAGAGCATTCTTTAGTCTTCACCCAAAGTGTGCTCTTTAATTTAAAGCTTCCGCTTTTTACATTTTTCATGTTCTTAGAATGTTTTGTATTGTCGTTATCTAATATCCAAGAAAAAGCAGATTTTTTAACGGTAGATGTAGAAATACTCATAGAGATACTATCGGCTGAAAATGCACCGCCCTTGTTATAGGCATATCTAATTGAGCCTAAACCTTCTCCTCCGCTGGCGGTTTGCCAATAATCCGGATATGAGTAAGAACTTGTTAATTTGTGTGTTCTTGTAGTACCTGTTTTCACCAATCCTTCAGCAAAAGCTGATAAAGAAACTACTGTAACAAGTACAAAAAGTGAAATAATTATTTTTTTAAAATTCATTTCGTTTTCTACTTAATATATTTCTTGCGCAACTTTGGCTTAAGCCGAATTAAAGTATATTATAAATAAATGGGAAAATCAAGCAAAACTGTAAAAATATTTGAATTTTTGTTATATATAATTATATTTTGTATTAAAATTTTAACTATTTTATGATTATTTAACAATACATGGATTTGTATTATTTTCATTTATTTATTAATTTTGCACAAAATGCTGAAAAAAATATTGATTTTTTTATTCGAGTGTGCTATAATCTCTTTATAGCAAAACCTAGGAGTGATTTTAATGAATGATTTTATTATTACAATTAGCCGAGAATTTGGCTCAGGCGGACGTAAAATTGGCGAAGAAGTAGCTAAAAAACTCGGTATTAATTATTATGATAAAGCAATTATTGATAAAGCGGCTCAGAACAGCGGTTTATCCCCTGAGTTTATCGAAAAAGAGGAGCAGACTTTTTCAAACAGTATTCTTTTCAACCTTGCAACCTCGGGTGGTCAGTTCGGCGTCGGCGGAACCTCGCTTGTTGACCGTATCTATGTTTCCGAGAGTAAGGCTATCAAGGATTTTGCTGAAAAAGGCCCTTGCGTAATTGTAGGCCGTTGCGCTGACTACGTTCTTAGGGAGAAAAAATGTTTTCATGTATTTGTTTATGCTGATGATGATTTTAAAGCAAAACGTATCGTAAATGACTACGGCTTTGAGGATAAGCAGGCTTCAAAGCTTATCAAAACAAGAGACAAGACAAGAGCACGTCATTATAACTACTACTGTGACAGACTTTGGGGTGACAGAAAAAATTATCATTTGCTTGTTAACTCTGCGGCTTACGGTATTGATAAATCAGCTGATTTAATTATTGATGCCGCTAAAACTTTCTTTGAAAATTAATCAAATAGTTTGTTTGTAATCATAAAAAAAACACCTTCGGTAATTAAACCGAAGGTGTTTTGCTTATACTTAAGGTTATATTACTAAAAATGCAACGTATGAAGCAATTACGATTAATGCTGAAACAGCCTGAGTAGCTTTGTTTTTGAATTTAAAGCCGAGAATCATAGCAGTTTGAGCTACAAGACCGAAAACAAGAAGATTGATGTTTTTCGGGTCAGAGTAATCAAACACACTTTTTTCACCAAAATAGCAGATATCAGCAACACTTAAAATCATAAAGTTGAAGATATTGCTTCCGATGATGTTTCCGATACCAACATTGTAATTCTTGATTTTGAAAAGTGCAGTAGTTGAAACAAGCTCAGGGAGCGAGGTTGCAACACCCAAGAAAAGTGCGCCTGCGAGACCTGCGCCGAGTCCTAAATCAGCAGCAATCTTGTCGGTATAATTTGTTGTGAAAATACTAACTACAACAATGCCGATGCTGACTAAAATAAATCTTGTAACAATCTGTTTAACTGTAAGCTTTGAATCAACCTCTTCGTCAGCGGTATCGCTTTCGTCACCTGCCATATGCTTTACGCTGAAGGAATAAAGCAGGATTATGAGAATTGTCATAATGCTGATTGTATAAGCGCCGAATTTGAGTCCGCCCGTAAGAACACCCAGCCAATTAAGAATCATAAGAATGTAAACGATAATAACGCTTATCGCAACTATTATATGGCTTTTTGCAACCTTTGCCGCCGAATAGCCTTTAAAAAATACAAGTGTCAGCACTGCAAGAACAGTGAGATTAAATAAATCGCTGCCTAAGATATTACCAATGCAAAGACCCGGTTTATCAAGATAAATTGTTGAAGTAAGGCTTGTAAAAAGCTCAGGTAAGCTCGTTACCGCCGAGAGCATTACACCGCCTATAAAAGCACCTGAAAGGTTTGTTTTTTTATCCAGCAGGTCAACATAAACTGAGGCTTTTGTTGCAAGCCAAACCATAAGTCCCGCACAGATAGCGTAAAGTACGTAAATCATTTTTTCTTCTCCTTTGAATTTGATTTGAAACAAATAAAAAAGCAGGTAAAACTACCTGCTTAAACAAACCGTATTGTAAGGGAAGTTCAAGTACAGATAATTTTCAACTGCACTTAAGTCTCATCAATTAAGGTAAACCAAACTGTAAAAATACAGTTGAGATTGTTGACTTACCGCGTAAAACGCCGATTACTCCCTCAAGAATTATTTAGTTCGTGTGTTATATTACCACAAAAAATTACTATTGTCAACCTGAAATATCTATTTTTTCGGGATTGTAACTGTATATTTTATGAAGTTTTCGTCCTCTTCTTTTGTTGATTTTGCATTAATTCCCGAGCCTTTCATAACCTTTATCGCTTTGTTGATGGAATTTACAAAAAGGCGCACATCTTTAACGACAAAGCTGTTTTTCTCTTGGGTTTCTTTCGGCTTCAAGATATTATCAATCAGCTTATCCGTCTGCTCAACGCTTAAATTTCTTACTATTATCTCGCTTAAAATATCATCTCTTATTCTTTCATCGTGCAACCGCAGCAACGCTCTTGCGTGACGCTCGGTTAGTGAGAAATTATTTATCCGCTCAATCTGACGCGGTGAGAGCTTTAAAATCCTTAATTTATTAGCAATAGTAGGCTGAGTCATCCCGAGCGCCAATGCTGCTTCGGATTGTGTAAGGCGATACTTTTTAATCAGCTCGTTTATCGCTTTTGCCTCGTCAATAAAGCTTAAGTTTTCGCGCTGAATATTTTCTATCAGTGCAAAAACGAATGAGTCGCGGTCGGCTATGTTGTTGATAAAGCAGGGGACTTCCTTCATTCCGAGTGCATTCGCCGCGGCAAGTCTGCGGTGACCGTAAATAAGCTCGTATTTCTGCTTAGCCGTTTGCCTTACGCAAAGCGGCTGGATAATGCCGTTTTTTCTTACCGATTGTATAAGTCCCTCTAAGCCGTCGCTGTCAATCGTTTTTCGCGGCTGATACGGACTTTCGCTGATATTCTGTATGTTTATCATATGTATTTTTTTCGATTTGCTGAGCATCGATTCTTCACCTCTGGAATATTTTAACATAATATGAAAGAATTATCTATTTATTTTCATCGCATAATATGATATAATTCAGCAGAGAATTTACAGCTTCTTGCAGGTTTATTCAAATTCAACAAAATTTGCATAAAAAATTTGTTCAAAACAAAAAACAGTGCATAATTTTGGAAACATAATCCAAATTATAACTATTTTTTAAGAAAAGTATCAAATTTGTAAACATTTTTGTGACTTTTTTAAAAAAAATCAAAAAAATCCCTTGAAATTCGGCGCGGATTTGTGTAAAATGTATATAACTATGAACGATATATGATCACAAGGAGTAACCATTATGTCAAACAGACTATTTCAGAATGTTGTAACTCAGATGAGCGAGGCAGTAGGCAAAACTGTAGGTGTTGTTGATGATACCTATACCGTATGCGCCTGCAATGAGGCAAGTCTTATCGGAGAACCGCTGGGCATTTCTGCTGCAGACACAGCTAATGAGGGGGTTTTCGTAAGAGGTGATTATACCTTCAAAACATTTGGCACATCAGGCAAGCCTGAGTATATCATCTTTGTTCAGGGCACTGATGATACTACAGCTTCATTTGCCAACCTTATGGCTGTTTCTATGACAAATGTTAAGCAGTATTTTGATGAGAATTTCGACCGTTCTAATTTTGTAAAAAATATTATTCTTGAGAACATTATGCCGGGCGATATCTACATAAAAGCAAGAGAGCTTCATTTTAATACTGAAGTTTCTCATGTTGTATTGCTTATCAGAATTGTTACTAAAAACGATGTTTCTGTTTTTGATGTTGTTTCAAATCTCTTCCCGGACAAGCAGAAGGATTTCATTATCAATATAAGTGAAACCGAAATTGCCATTGTTAAGGAAACCAAGAAAAACATCGAGAGCGGTGACCTTGAAAAATTAGCTCGTTCAATTATTGATACTCTTTCAGGTGAGTTCTATACTCATTGCGTAA
>JBGVHY010000027.1:0-5091 GCA_045122755.1 Acutalibacteraceae bacterium
GAATATTTACTGTTTTTGAGGCACTCAAAAGCGGTGTTAGTGTTGACGAGATTTTTGATATCACCAAGATTGATAGATTCTTCCTTTATAAGCTTCAAAACCTCGCAGATTTTGAAAAGGAAATTGAGAATAAGCCGTTAACTGAAGAGCTTTATAACAAAGGTAAAAAGTACGGCTATACCGATGAATCGCTTGAAAAATTATGCGGATTTAAGGTTGATTTTCATAAAGATGCGGTTTACAAAATCGTTGATACCTGTGCGGCTGAGTTTGACGCTAAAACTCCTTATTTCTATTCAAGCTATGATGAAACCTGCGAGGCTCGTTCCTGGGCTCGCAGCGGCAAGCCTGTAATTATGGTTTTAGGCTCAGGACCTATCCGTATCGGTCAGGGTATCGAGTTTGACTATTCATCGGTTCATTGCGTTTGGACTTTGAAAAAACTCGGCTACGATGTTGTTATCGTGAATAACAACCCTGAAACTGTTTCAACCGACTATGACACCGCAGACCGACTTTATTTTGAGCCGCTTTGCAAGGAAGATGTAATGAACATCATCAAGGTTGAAAACCCTATCGGTGTCGTTGTGGCTTTCGGCGGTCAGACCGCTATCAAGCTTACAAAGTTTTTGCATGAAAACGGCATAAAAATCCTCGGTACATCTGCTGAGGGTATAGACAAAGCCGAGGACAGAGAGCAGTTTGACGCATTGCTTGAGCAGTTTGGATTCAGACGTCCAAAGGGTATGGGCGTTATGACTACCGATGAGGCGCTAAGCGCTGCAAATACTCTTGGTTATCCTGTTCTTCTTCGTCCGTCTTACGTTATCGGCGGTCAGAATATGAGCATCGTTTACGATGATGAACAGGTAAAACGCTATATGGAGCGAATTTTGTCAACCGGCATTGAAAACCCTGTTTTGGTTGATAAATATATGAGCGGTACTGAGCTTGAGGTAGATGTAATCTCCGACGGTAAGGATGTTCTTATCCCAGGTATTATGCAGCATATTGAGCGTGCGGGTGTTCACTCGGGCGACTCTATTGCAGTTTATCCGCCGTATAATATTGATGACAGAATGGTTAAAACCATTGTTGAATGTTCCGAAAAGCTTGCGCTGTCTTTAGGTACTAAGGGACTTGTAAATATTCAGTATCTTATCTATCAGAATGAGCTTTTTGTTATCGAAGTTAATCCGCGTGCATCACGAACAATCCCTTACATCAGTAAGGTTACAGGCGTTCCGATGGTTGATATCGCTTCAAAGGTTATGACAGGTGCGTCTTTGAGTAATCTCGGGTACGGCAGCGGTCTTTACCGCCACCCACCGTATTATGCGGTAAAAGTTCCTGTTTTCTCATTTGAAAAGCTTTCTGATGTTAACTCATATTTAGGTCCTGAAATGAAATCTACTGGTGAGGTGCTCGGTATCGGTAAAACCTTATCAGAGGGTCTTTTTAAAGGTCTTACCTCGGCAGGATTTAAGATTAAAACTCCGTCGGCTACCGATGAGGTTGGCGTGCTTATCGAGGTAGGTAAGCATGATATTTTAGAAATCGTGTCACTTGCTAAAAAGCTTGATGACCTGAAAATGAAGATTTATTCAACGGGTGAGACTGCCGATGCAATCGAGCAGTTAGGTATTGATGTTGCCTGCGTAAAACGCGAGGATTATTTCTCTCTTATCGAGAATGAAACTATCAGTTATATTATTTATACAGGTGTTCTTTTCGGCTCGGCAATTGATGATTATATCGCACTTCACAGAAAAGCGCTGATTCACAATGTTGCTTGCTTTACATCACTTGATACTGCTAATGCGCTTGCTGATATTATCGCAAGTCGATTCAATCAGCAGAATACTGAGCTTGTTGATATCAATGCAATGCGTACCGAAAAACGCGAATACAAGTTCTCGAAAATGCAGGGTACGGGTGACGACTATATCTTTATCGATAACTTTGACGGCAGTATTACCTGCCCTGAGTCGTTGTGTGTAAGCCTTTGTGACCGCCACTACGGTATCGGCGGTGACGGTATCGTGCTTATCGAAGGCTCAGAGATTGCTGATGCTAAGATGCGTATTTTCAATCTCGACGGCTCTGAGGGTAAAATGGCAGGTAACGCTATCCGCTGTGTTGCAAAGTTCCTGCACGATAAGGGCATCGTACCGAAAGAGAGTATGACTGTTGAAACCGCAGGCGGTATTAAGAATTTAGATGTTTATACGCGTGACGGCAGAGTAACGACTGTCAGCGTTTCTATGGGTAAGGCTGACCTTTCCGCGGCATCGCTTCCTTGTACTCTCGACGTTGACAAGGTAATTGATTACCCTGTAGTTATTGGCGGTAAGAATTATAATATTACCTGTCTTTCAGTCGGCAACCCGCATTGCGTAGTGTTCTGTGACAGAGTAGACGGTGTTGATATTGAAACTGTCGGCCCGCAGTTTGAAACTGCTGAAATCTTCCCTGAGCGAATCAATACCGAATTTATCCGCGTTGTTAATAAGAATACTATTAAAATGCGTGTATATGAGCGCGGTAACGGCGAAACTCTTGCTTGCGGCACAGGTGCGGTTGCGGCAGTTGTTGCGGCAACAGAAAACGGCTTCTGCAACAAGGGTGAGGATATAACCGTTAAGGTAAAAGGCGGCGACCTTACAGTAAATTATACCGATGAGTGTATTACACTCACAGGCAACGCAGTTATGATTTACGAAGGTACATTTAGATATTAAAATCACAAATAAAAAAGACGAGTTTAAGGGTTGTACTCTAAAGGACAGTAAAAACTTTTATGCGAGTTTTAAAAGTTTTCTAAAAACGAATTGTACCCGTGATTTTTCGAAATCACGGGTATTTTTTAACAACCTATTTAACAATCGAGTAGATTGTGATATAATAAACTCACCGATAAATAAGAAGTTTATGTATAGAAAGGCTGATATAATTAGATGTGGATTTATATTGTTGGAGGTGCGGTATTCTTTTTTGTAGTGTACCTTATTGTGCAGAGAATACGCTGTAGTATTGCTGAGGAAAAAAGCAAAGAAAGACTTTCCGCTTACGGGGCAGAAACAGTTAATTTAGAGTACGGAAATATAAGCTTTGTTGATAGGGGTAAAGGGGAAAGCATATTGTCCATACACGGTATTTTTGGTGGATATGACCAAGCATATGATACCTGCAAAGATTTTTCCTCTGATTATAGAATTATTGCTCCATCGAGATTTGGTTATTTAGGTAGTGATATTTTAGGAAATGGAACACCTGCAGAACAAGCAACAGCATATGTAAGTCTGTTAGATAAATTGGGGATTGAAAAAGTGTATCTGTTGGCAACATCGGCAGGTGGAAGTGTGGCTATACGTTTTGCTTTGGATTATCCAGAAAGAACAAAAGGTATGATTTTATATTGTTCTGCTATGCCGCTTACAGAAAAGCCTGACAAATATTTAAAATATGCAGGTCCACCTCCTTTCTTATGCAATAGCTTTACAATGTTTCTTCTTAGTCCGTTATTTAAGTTGATTATGGGCATGGAACCATCTACAATTTACGATATGCTTCCTGTTGGTGATAGAAAAGATGGTGTGGTATTGGATGCTTCTGTAACCAATATTGATATGGCGAAAAAATATGAAGATTATCACATCGAAGAGTTACAAGTGCCGACATTAGTTTTTCACGCAAAAGACGATAAATTGGCAAACTATGCTGATACAGAAAAGGCAGTTAAAAGGTTTGCAAATTGTACGTTTATTTCATTTGAAAACGGCGGACATTTAATGGAAGGACATGAGAAAGAAATTAAGAAAGCTGTTTCAAATTTTACAGGAATTCAATAAATTGTAGGAGCACGAAACTTTCAGTTTGACTGTTAGACAAATTCCAATTTGTCGAACTGAGAATTTTAAAAAATAAAGTGGCATCTAAACAGTTCGTTTTGTATTATTCACTATTCATTTTTCATTATTCATCATTCATTAAAACGGATTTTCTCAATAAATAACTGAGCTTTATCAAATTGATAAACCGTACTTTTTTCTTAACATTATTTGGAGCGTGCGCTGACAACTGTTATATGTTATAATTGACTCAAGGCTGATATATCATTTTGATATGTCAGCCTTTAAGTTTTTTGAAATGAGGTGAAAAAGTGAAAAGAATATTGTCTTTAATTTTTTCTGTAATTATTATGGCGGTTGTATTTATTTCTCCTGTAAATATATCGGCTGCAACAGCTTCCTCAAAAGCAGGAACGGTCAACATCTCGAGCGGTAAGCTTAATGTAAGAAAGTCGGCTTCTTCGAGTGCGGCGGTTGTAAAAACTCTTAAAAAAGGTAGATACATAACACTTATGTCCAAATCAGGCTCATGGTGGTATGTTGAATACGGAAAGGGTAAATATGGCTATTGCCACGCGGACTATATCAAAACCGTATCCGGCAGTCCCGCAAAGGTAAACATTTCTAGCGGTACACTTAATGTAAGAAGCGGTGCAGGCACATCTTATTCTAAAAAGGCGAGTTTGTCTAAAAATCAGATAGTCGTTGTGCTTTCAACCAAAGGTGATTGGAAACGAGTGCTTTTTAATGGCATTAAAACAGGCTATGTAAGCGCGAAATATCTTTCGTCGGTATCTTCCTCGTCGTCGTCCTCGTCATCGTCATCATCTTCTTCGTCTTCGTCTTCGTCGACTTCAACGTCTTATTCAGCCGTTTCGTTAAACGTTCCTGATTTTAAACAGACCGACAGCCGATGGGCGAATGTCAAAATCGGCAGTTCGGGCAAAACAATCTCGCAGATTGGTTGCGCCACAACCGCGATTGCAATGATGCAGTCTTACCGAACAGGCAAAACCATCTTTCCCGATGCTATGTCGCGAAAACTCAGTTACTCTTCATCAGGCAACCTGTATTGGCCTAGTGACTACACAGTAGTGACAAGCAGTTCTGGATATTTAAGCAAGGTTTATAAACTTCTCAAACAGGGAAAACCTGTCCTTTTCGGCGCCAAAACTTCATCAGGCAAACAGCATTGGGTTGTAATTAAAGGTTTTACAGGCGGAGGGCTCTCTTCTTCAAG
>JBGVHY010000028.1:0-5050 GCA_045122755.1 Acutalibacteraceae bacterium
ATTCGTCATCTATTTTTTTCTTATTCTGTAACACATCTATTGTAATCCTACATGTAAAGTTATTAATTATTATATATTCGGATTGAATTTTAAGCTAATATTTGATATAATAATTTTATTATACTTTTTAAGAGGTGAAAAAGGCTTGGCATATTTCGCAGGAGAAACCGATGTTGCAGTAATCGGTGCAGGCCACGCAGGCATTGAAGCGGCACTTGCGGCTTCAAGATTAAAGCTTAATACAATTATCTTTACTATAAATCTCGATTCAGTTGGAAATTTACCTTGTAATCCCGCTATCGGCGGTACTGCTAAGGGGCATTTAGTCCGCGAGCTTGATGCTTTAGGCGGCGAGATGGGTAAAGCCGCTGACGAAACTTTTATCCAGTCACGTATGCTCAACCGCGGCAAAGGACCTGCGGTACATTCTCTGCGCGCGCAGATTGACCGCAGACGTTATTCTGATAGAATGAAGCATTGTCTTGAAACTGCCGAGAATTTAACACTTATTCAGGCGGAAATCACAGGCATTGAAAAAGACGTCGCAAACTGGCGCGTTTATACCAGATTGGACGCTTATTACACAGCGAAAGCCGTAATCATCTGCACAGGTACATACCTCGGCGGTAAGGTTTATGTCGGCGAGGTTAACTACGATTCTGGTCCTGACGGGCTTTTTCCTGCCGCTTTTTTAGGCGAGAGTCTTAGAAAATTAGGTGTTAAAACAAGACGTTTTAAAACAGGTACACCACCGAGAGTTTTGCGTTCTTCAATTGATTTTTCTTCTCTTGAAGAGCAGTACGGCGACGACCCGATTACCCCGTTTTCTTATGATACCGACCCGAGCACACTCGAAAACAAGGCTATTTGTCATATCACTTGGACTAACGAGAAAACTAAAGAAATTATTCTAAATAATCTTCACCGCTCACCGCTTTACGCAGGCGAAATCGAGGGTGTCGGTCCGAGATACTGCCCGAGCATCGAGGATAAAACTGTTCGTTTTAAAGATAAACAACGCCATCAAATTTTTATTGAGCCTTGCGGTCTTAATACTGAGGAAATGTATTTACAGGGTGTTTCTTCTTCACTTCCTGAGGAAGTTCAACAGCAGATGTATCACAGTATAAAAGGTCTTGAGAACTGCAAAATTATGCGTACTGCTTACGCAATTGAATATGATTGTATTGACCCTACCGCGCTTTATGCGACACTTGAATTTAAAGATTTTGACGGCTTATACGGTGCAGGTCAGTTCAACGGCTCATCGGGTTACGAGGAAGCCGCGGTACAGGGCTTTGTTGCAGGTGTAAATGCCGCGCGCAAAATCAAGGGTGAGGACGCCTTTATCCTCTCTCGAGCCGATTCTTATATAGGCACGCTGATTGATGACCTTGTTACAAAGGGTTGCAACGAGCCTTACAGAATGATGACTTCGCGCTCGGAATACCGCTTAGTGCTTAGGCAGGATAATGCCGACGAGCGCTTAATGGCAATCGGTCGCGAAATCGGACTTATTGATGATAAAAAATGGGCGGCATATGAGAAACGTCAGGAGCTTAAAGCAAAAGAAATCCAACGTGCAAATTCGGTAGTTTTTCCTCCAAGTGATGCTTTAAACGAAATTTTAGAGGCAAATGGAACTACGATTGCTACAACAGGCGTTCGCCTTTGCGACCTTATCAAACGCCCTCAGCTTGATTATGAAAAGCTGACAGCGGTTGATACAACCCGCCCTGAAATTCCTAATGATGTTCTTCTCTCCGCTCAGACTGAGCTTAAATATGACGGCTACATAAAACGCCAAAATTCAGCTATTAAAGAGTTAAAACGCCTTGAAAATAAACGCTTACCGGAAGATATTGATTATAATTCAATTCACGGTTTACGCCTTGAGGCAAGAGAGAAACTAAGCCAAATCAAGCCCAAAAACATCGGTCAGGCATCGCGAGTTTCGGGCGTATCCCCTGCTGATGTTTCGGTACTGCTGATATGGCTTGAGAAAGGAAGCAGAGAATGATAAACTTGCTTTTAAAAAGGTTTGTAAAAAACTACGAAAATGTGAAAGATACGGAGGTCCGCGAGAATTACGGTTCTTTCGCAGGAATAGTCGGTATAATTGTAAATATCATTCTTTTTATTGCAAAATTCTTTGCCGCGCTGTTTTCGGGGTTTTCTATCTCAGTACTTGCTGATGCGCTTAACAACCTCTTTGATGCAGGCTCATCGGTTGTCACCTTTATCGGCTTTAAAATGGCTAATAAAGAAGAGGACGAGGACCATCCTTTCGGACATGGCAGAATTGAGTATATCTCAGGTCTTATTGTTTCATTTATCATTATTTTAGTAGGTTTTGAGCTTATAAAAGAGTCAATTTCTAAGATTTTTAATCCTGAGGCAAACTATTACAGCGTTGTTTCGGTTATCATTATGGCGGCGGCTGTTGTTATTAAAATCTGGCTCGGATTTTTCAATAAATCCTTGAGCAAAAGAATTAATTCGGCAACTTTAAAAGCCACCGCGATGGATTCATTCTGCGATGTAGCCGCAACAAGCGCAGTGCTTATCGGGCTTGTTGTCGGACTTGTGTTTAACGTCAACGTTGAAGGCTACACAGGTACAATTGTAGCCGCATTTATTATCTATACAGGCATTGCATCGGTAAAGGATACACTCTCACCGCTGCTCGGCGAAGCGCCTGATGAAAAGTATGTTGAAGAAATAGAAAAAACGGTTATGGCGCATGACGAGGTAATCGGTATTCACGATTTGATTGTTCATGATTATGGTCCCGGCAAAAAAATCGTTTCGCTTCACGCAGAGGTTTCTTCCGAAGGCGATATACTTGAAATTCACGATGCAATAGACCTTATTGAAATGGAATTAAACTCAAAATTCAAATGTGTTGCAACAATTCATATGGACCCGATTGACCTTAACTGCGAAACTACAAATATTTTAAAAGCGAAGCTTAAGGAAATTCTTCAAAATATCGACAGTTCACTTTCATTTCACGATTTTCGTACCGTATCAGGTCCTACCCATACAAATATTATTTTTGATGTGGTAATGCCGTACAATTTCAGACTTTCAACAGAAAAACTCAAGGAAGAAATCAAGCAAAAGGTCAGCGAAGTAAGCGAAAACTATTTCTGCGTAATAAATATCGATAAAAAATACGTAAACACAAAGGAGCAGAAAAATGAGCAAAAGTAATTACAGCGAAAGCGTAAAACGTCTGCGCGGATTTCTTAAAGAAAAGGAAACCTACCGCCAGAACTGGGCTAAGGAAAAATGGTCGCACGCTGACGGCAGAATATTCGGAATCGGCAGAGTTTTAGTACCGATTTTATCATTTGTGGGTATGATTTCAATGATAATCGTATGCCTTGTCAGATTTATAAATATTCCCGAAATCGGCAGAGCGCTTGCAAATAACGAAAACGGACTGAACGCCTATGCTAAAGACGATTCCTCCATCTACCCATTTTTTGCACTTGTTTTCGTTGCGCTTTGTCTGCTTGTCTACACCGCGATAAGATTTATCAAAGGCAAAAGCAAAAACAGCCCTTATCTTTTGTTCGGCACTTCGCTGTTTTTATCGCTCAGCGCCCTGCTTCGCTACTGTGCCGACCAAGGAACATTCCCTGATAACTCAAATTATGACGGCGCACCGACATTTACATACTTTGAATATTGCCTGTTTACGCTCGTTGTGTTTGCACTTCTGGCGGTTTACGGACTTATTCTTATGCTGATTACGTTACACGATAAACGCGAGTTTAACCGCAATGTTGAGCATACACTTAATAACATAATACTACCGAAAAGCAAGTCAGGCGACCTGCTTACAGAAGATGAATATTCAAAATTAATTGATGAATATATTGAAGCAGAAGAACAAAAACATAAAATTCGAGCAAAACAAAAAAGATAGCAAAAAGGCACTTCAAACGAAGTGCCTTTTAAAATTATTTAACTTTAACTTTTTGGGTTTTAGACCATTTACTATAGGTTTTCTGTGTGCCTGATTTCGTAAAGCTACGAATTTGCACCTTGTAAGTGCCTTTTTTGAGTTTTTTAATAAGTTTTGTTGCGTTTTTCTTTACATTAAAGGTCTTTACTTTCCATTTGCCTTTAATTTTATAACGCACTTGGAAGCCTGTCGCACCGTTCACCTTTTTATAAGTAATTTTAAGCTTACCCTTAGTGCCTTTTGCTTTGAGTTTCGGAACATTTAAAGCAACTTTTTCAACCGACTCGGTTGACTTAACCGTTGTGGTTGGTTTAGTAGTTGTTGTAGTAACTGTTGCGTTGTTTGTACTAGGTTGAGTTGATGGTTGGGTGCTTGGTTGTGTGCTAGGCTCTGTACTAGGCTGTGTTGATGGTTGGGTGCTTGGTTGTGTGCTTGGCTCTGTACTAGGCTGTGTTGATGGCTGTGTGCTTGGTTGTGTGCTTGGCTCGTCAGGTGTTTCACCATCTATTGCTACAAATGTTATTCCGTTTTCATTTGCATAAGTTTCAGCAGTTGAGCCGGTATAACCATAAACAATAAAATCATCAACAGTCACATATTCATCTGTATCCCAATCATAATAGTATCCAACTGCATACTCACCAATACTTGTTACACTATCTGGTATTGTTATGCTTGTTAATGATGTGCAATAACCAAATGCAGAACCACCAATGCTTGTTACGCTATCTCCTATGCTCACGCTTGTTAATGATGTGCAATAATAAAATGCCCTATAACCAATACTTGTTACGCTATCCGGGATTGTTATGCTTGTTAATGATGTGCAATCAGAAAATGCACTATTACCAATACTTGTTACACTATCAGGGATTGTTATGCTTGTTAATGATGTGCAATTATAAAATGCACGCTCACCAATACTTGTTACGCTATCTGGGATTGTTATGCTTGTTAATGAGTAGCAATCACGAAATACACCATCACCAATACTTATTACACTATCAGGGATTGTTATGCTTTTTAACGATGTGCAATAGTCAAATGCCCAATCACCAATACTTGTTACACTAT
>JBGVHY010000029.1:0-7295 GCA_045122755.1 Acutalibacteraceae bacterium
GACTTCCCAGATATGATAATTTAGATAAAGGCAATGAAAAAAATCAGATTGTCATTATGCCGACATGGCGAAGAAGCATGCGGGAAATGACAGAATCAGAAATAAAAAAATCCACATATCTGAAAAAATGGAATTCACTACTGAACAATGAAAAGCTATTAGAGTATGCACAAAAAAATAACTACAAAATAATATTCAAACCTCATATTAACGTTAATGAGATAATTCATCTATTTGACTTGGACAATGTGATTTTTGATGATGAACTTTCCTATCAAAACGTTTTTAATGAATCAAAACTATTAATAACAGACTTTTCGTCTGTTGCATTCGATTTTGCATATATGAAAAAACCTGTTTTATACTATCAATGGGAAAATGATAAACACAATCGCACCGATTATAAAGGGAAGAGTGAATAAATAACCGTATCTTCTCTGTTTGACTTCAAGTGAAACTTTCTTAGCCATTATTCAGCATCCCCCTTTACTTTGAAATAATCTTCTGCCGCAACTTTGATGCCGTCAGCAGTATAATCTTTGTCTGAATAGTTAACAAAGATGCTTGTGCCGTTTTCATAAGTCGTTTTATAAACATCTTCTGCTATTTTTTCGTGTTTTACCATCTTAAGTCCGTAAACACCGTCAAGAGCTTCTGAAACATATTCGTAAGTTTTAAAAATCTTGTCTTTGATATCACTGTAAACTGTTGAATAAAGTGAATCATAAGATGTGTTTGCAAGTTCCTCGTACTTAGCACCTGTAATCTTGTAGTAAGCACCTGAACCCGATTCGATGAGTAAAAGTAAATCCTTGCGGTTGTTATTACTCAAGTTGATAGGTTTGTAAGTGTAATCAATATGACCTGAGAGAACCATTGCAGTAAACGGAACGCTGTAGTCACATTTATCATAATGAGCAGACTCAACAGGAAGCTCATTTACAACATCGAGGTAGTTAAGATATGCTGCCTGACCTGCTGTACCCATAAGACTGTAGCCTTCGTCTTTAGTAGATTTAACAAGGCTTACAAGGTTTTCTAAAGTTTCCTGACGTTCCATATAGGTTTCGTCCTCTGCAAAGTTCGAGTTGATCTCAGAACCGATTGAACGTAAAGAAAGATTTGTAATGCCGTAATCCTTGTAGTCTTCCATAAAGCCTTCAAAGTTATCGGTAAATCCATCTTTATTAAGAACGTATTTTTCAAGCTTTTCATCAACCGAGAAGTCAACTGCGCTATACTGAGTAACAGTTGAATCACTACCGTTTAATGTAGAAGCGAGATAATCGCTGTCTGGTTCGCCTTCCGAAACGTAAGAGTTCTGGAAGTCGATATCAGGATACAAGCCGATACCTTTTTCATTAAGGTTTTTATAAAGCTCAGTAAGACCTTCATCACCGCCGATATCGTTTGAAATATCAATACCGCCGTCAAGCATACCATGCTCATAACCGCCGTTACACCAACCCGAAAGCTTAATATTCATATTATTGAAGCCGTTCTGCTGTAACTCAGAAGCGATATTTGCAATCTGCTCGAATGAAGTAAGAGTTTCTTTGGTGTTGTATTCAATACCGAGGAATTTACCGATAGTATTGATAGTGCCGATTGCTTCAACAGTTGAGTAATAATCCTTAGCTGTTGTATTGGCAGTATCACCGAAGAGATAATGTGAATAATAATCAGCCATACCTGAGTATGTAGCATCAGCGCCTGAGAGAACATTGAGGTTAAACTTGATGTCGCCTAAATATCTCTGGAACTGATATTTACAATACTTTGAGTCCTCATCGGTATCACCGCTTGCTGTAAATGCGTCCATTCTTACACGTTCATTTACTCTGAACTCAAGCTTCATTGTATTGTGTTTACCTGCATCGTAATCAAAGTTGTTAGCCTCGATACCTGCAAAGGTTTCACCTGATTCGATTATACCGAACAAGCCGTTGTAATCTTTTTCAGCAAAGTTGCCTTTGTTTTTCTTGGTTTTGATGCCTTTAACGCAAGTACCGAATACAGGGAATACCGCATCATTGTAATAAGCGGTTTTTTCATCAACAACTCGAGAAACATCGACGCCGTACATCTGAACATAAACAGATTTATCACGAAGCTGTTCTTTATCGTTGTTAAATTCCATTATTGAGCCTGAACCGTCAGGTAAGAGGAAGTAACCGTCCGCGCTGTTATCAAAGTCCATAAGGTTTGGAAGCACAGTGATGTTCTCAAGCGGATAATCCTCGTTATAATAAATCTCATTTTCAGGGATTGTTACGCTGAGTCCCTTATCTGTAAGAGTGTATGTGATTCTAATGTTGAACTCAACCGGGTTAACCTCAGGAACGTCTACACCCTTGTTGTCAGACTCAAATTCTTCCTCAGTATAACCGAGAGAAGCGAAAATTGTATTAAGAGTCTGAACATCTTCAAATCCTGTACCCTTAGCCATATAGTACCAAGGCTGATCATTTGCTTTGTCATATGTTTTCATCAACATTTCAAGAGAGTCTTTATCATAGCCCTCTTTTGCTTCATCGGTTGTGAAATCATAAAGAGTGTAAAAATCAGTCAAAGTGTATGCTTCATCGCTTTCAGCACCGAGTTTTTCAATGAAAGCGTCAAATCTTTCAACTGAAAGTGCCATCGGGAAGTTGATTTCATAACCGATGTCACCTACACCGTACTGAACTGAAACACCATTTTCAACATCAGTAATCTGATACTGACCTGCTTCTACTGAGTCAAGGTCAGATGATTTTTCCTGCTCAGCACCCGATTTATCGGTATACTGAAGGGTGAAAACCTGACCTTTGTAATACTCATCCATTTCTGAATCGTAATACTCAGAAGTCCATTCAAATTTAGTATTTTTATTTACAAGCTTGATATCTGTTGTATCATCGTTGAAATAAAACTGTAAGTCATTGTTTTCAGCGATTAATCTGTAATTTTCGCTGTAAAGGTCTGAAAATGTAGTACCTGCAACCGGAACAAACTCTGGTCTTTCCGGATTCTTTGACTCAATCTCACCGCAGGAGGAAAAAGTCAATGTACCGAGAATGATGGCAACCATCATAACAACAGAAATAATTTTTCTGAACATATAATGTTTTCCTCCTTTCTTATCTCGTCGCAATCTCTTCAAAAATGTTGCCCACAAATGAAGCCATCTGCTGAACAAGAGCAAAGAAGAGAATAGCAAGGAATACAATAAGTAACATAACAACAACAGTGATTAAAAGCTCAAGCACTGCCATACCGAGAGTATAGTCGTGAATACGCATATTTCCGAGAATAATAAGCATAAATACCCAGATAAGAGCGATAGTAACAAATACTGAGTAGAAGTCGCCTTCATCAAGTGTGAGAATGTTTGAAAGAATTATCGCAACAGGATACAGGTAAAGAATAGGTGTCAACGAATAACAGGTTGACATATAAATTGCCTTGAAAGTACCCTGACCTGACATAAGCGATGTTACACACCAGTTACAAACTGCAAACAGGAGTACCGGCAAGCAGATTGTCGCAAATTCAGCGAGGATATTAACATCTTCCGCTTCTGCATCGAATATGAAGCCTGTAAATCTTGCCTGTAAAAGACTCATAAAGGATACTGCAATAAGAAGTGTAGTAGCTGCCTTTACAGAACCTCTCTTTTCGCTGACAAGAATCCAAGCGCCGTGTAACGGTCGGAAGATGAGCTTTTTCGCAAATCCAAGCTCAGCTAAATAACCGGTCTTTTTGCGCTCTTTCTTGTTTTTCTTACGCCATTTTTTATACAGTACAACAAGCACAATCAATGCAATAATTACTATAACTGCCTGAGTAAAGTAATCATTGATATACTGCTGACGAAGATATTTGTATGCTTTAGAATAGTTTTCCTGGTCTTTAATTTCCCTGAAATATTCCATCGCAGTAGCGTAATCGCCGTCGCGGTAGTAAACCTTACCAATGTTCTGCTTAGCAGCAACTGAGTTGTTGTTAAGCTTTAATACTTCTTTCCAGACTGCGATCTCATCATCATAAAGATCAAGCTCGTGAAGTCTTGAAGCCTCAATAATCATCTGTGCATACTCTGTCATAGAGTAAACATTAAGGCAACGAAGCTCCGAATCAAGTACAAGGCACTGATTATTAAGCCACTCAAGTGCAACAGGAACATCAAGGTTACCCTCGATAAATGTTACGTGGTCATCATCAGGGTCATCTTCAACTGTACCGAACTCGAAAAGGTTAACACCGTCAGAGCTGTAGAAGAATACTTTACCTCTTAAAGAGTCAAGTACTGCATAGTTGCCGTAATCAAGAGCCTTGATATCAACAAGCTTTGAAGCACCCTCGAGAGTACCTCTCCAAGAAGCATCTGTATCACCGTAAGGAAGATTCTTTTCAACTGTTTTCAATACATCGTTACCTTTAGCATTAAGTCTTGAAACGCAGTCAATTTCTTCATAAGTAGATTTATCGAAAGTGTTGTTTGTAACAAAGATAAATCCTTCTTCATCAATTTCAATACCGCTATACTCGGTAGGAACGAAGTCTTCCATACCCTCTTTAGCGGCATCAGAGCTGATAGCTCTCCAGATAAGCTCGAAAGCATTGTATGTAACCGCTGGAGCACCGATAGTCTGAACAAACTCACCGTTTGAGTCAAGCTCGAGAATACCCATTGTACAACCCTGTGAAAGAATGAAAATTCGGCCGTAGTTATCAACGACTACCTTTTTAGGCATAAAGTTGAAGTCGTCCGGCAAAATTTCACTTGTAATACCGGCTACAACATACTGCTGATTTAAGTTCTTATCAAGTTTGATAAGACGACCTGAGCCTTCTTCCTTGATATTTGCAACTACATCAGCATCTGTGTTATCTACAGTAGCACCTGTCATATCGCAGATATAAATGCTACCGTCATTATTATCGACAAATGTACTTGTAACACTGCCGAAAGAATCTTTAATTGTTTTTGTCTGACCGTCGCCGAGGTCAATGGTATGCTGGAAAGATGTGATTTTCTTATTGAAAGAATAATCAGAGTTAAGAATAAGAAGCATACCCTGCTCGTTTTCGTCGTTACCCGAAACATAGATAAGTCCGTCTTCTGCAACGTACATATCGTTCGGATACAGCATACCGACAGCCTTGCCCTTGTCGTCCGTCATATTAAGAAGGTCAACCTGCTTATTAAAATAGAAAGCATCAGGGGCTTCAAAAGCCTCACCATTATTATCATAAACATATGATTTGTAAGAGGAGTCGGCGCTTGCGCTGAAGCTTAAAAGAACTACAAACACAAGTAAAAAAGCTAAAATTTTCTTCTTCATCAGTAACTCCCCTTTCTTAATCCTTAATACCTGACGAAGCCATTGTGTCGAGAATGTTAGTCTGTGAGATAACGAATATCAACAACGGCGGTAGAATCATAATAAGTGAAATAGCAGCTGATGAACCGGTACGTGAAATACCGCCGGCTGCAATCTGTGAAAGAGCGTACTGAAGCGGTTTCTTTGCCTCTGTAAATACAACAGTAGAAGCTGAAATACCCCACATGCTCTGAACAGATGTCATAAGCATTGTAAGCCAAGCAGGTTTTACAAGCGGCATAACAATCTGAGTGAAGATACGAAGCTCGCTTGCACCGTCAATTCGTGCAGCCTCAAGCAATACATTCGGGATTGAAGATGCCATAAACTGTTTCATAAGGTAAAGACCCATTGAACTGCCGACATAAGGAATAATCATAACCCAATATGTATCAATCATTCCGAGCTTCGACTGAATGATGTAGTTCGGAATAGCAGTAACTGCCTGAGTAAACATAAGGGAAAGCACGATTACCTTTGACATAGCGTTTCTTCCCGGGAAATCACGTTTCTCAAGCACGTAAGCAGCAAGAGAAGCAAGAATGATGTGGAAGAAGGTCGCTACAACCGTTACAAACAAGGTATTGAAGATATATCTTGAGAACGGTACCCATGAAGAACTCATAAGAGTTGAGATACTCTTGAAGTTGGCAAAGGTTGGGTTTCTTACTATAATTGTAGGCGGGAAGAGGAACAACTCATCCAAAGGTTTAAAAGCGTTACAAACGATGTAAACCATAGGAATAAGCATTACAAAACCTATTAAACAAAGAAACAGGAAGTTTGTAACAACGCCGGCGCGGCTTCTACCCGGACCAGGATTAAATTTTTTCTTACTGACTTTAAGTTTCTTAAGGTCAACAGTGTTAGTAGCTGCCATATTACTGTCCCACCTTTCTTAAAGCTCTCTGAATAATTTCGTTTGAAGCAACCATCATAGCAAAAAGCACGGTTGCGATTGCACATGCGTAACCCATTTCAAAACGGGTTGTACCATAGTCTTCAATATGGTTAAGAATTGTATGTACTGCGTAGTCTGTACTTGGGTTACCGAAGAGAGTTGTGGTAACAGCACCGATTGAGAATGCAGTTGTGATACTCATTACCGCTGAGAACATAAGCTGTGGAAGCATACTTGGAAGAGTGATGTACCAAAGCTCCTGCCAACGGTTTCTGATACCTTCAACGTAGCCTGCCTCATACTGTGAACGGTCGATAGTTCTGAAACCTGCAACGTTTGAAAGGAAGCCTGTACCGAGTGACATCCAGATAACAACAACCATACAAATCCAGATCATATAATCTGTATCAGTCATAAACTGAATAGGCTCATCAACGATACCGAGATTCATCAATGTACCGTTAACCCAACCGTATGAGTCACCTGAGAAGAGGATGGTAAAAATTGTGTAGGCACCGCCTGAAATAGACGGAGCATAAAGAATTGTTACCATAATACCGCGGGTTTTAGGTCCAAGCTCATTGATAAGCCAAGCGAACATAACTGACATAAGGTAGCCGACAGGACCGGTTACAACAGCGAGTGTCAATGTGTTCTTAAGCGCGGTGATAAAGATATCGTCGTTACCGAGTAACTGACGGTAGTTCTCAAAACCTATAAAAGCAGGAGCTTCAAGAACGTTATAGTAAGTAAAACTTAAAAAGATTGAAGCCAATACAGGCAAAACTGTAAATGTGAAGAAAATCAAGCCGTAGGGAGCCATATACAAATAGCAATCCCAGTTATTTTTGAACTTCTTTTTGAGGAGCTTTCTGTCGGTAGCTCTTATCTCTTTTTTAGAAGCATTACTGATAGTAGCCATTCTTATTCTCCCTCCTATTCTTCTTCAATAATCGGCAATCCGAACTCTGAACGTTTCTTGGTAATCTCAGAGTCGATTGTTTTTTTATAAAATAAAAAATTTT
>JBGVHY010000030.1:0-4384 GCA_045122755.1 Acutalibacteraceae bacterium
GGTATTTTGATAATCTGCACGAACTATAACATCACCTTTTTAGGGAAAAATCAAGAGTTTTTTTGCATTTTATAAAAATAATCTTTCGGTTTTCGGGTAATTTAATAAAAATCACGAAAAAAGGACGATTAATTTGAATTTTAGAACAGACCTTGCAATTGAGCGAAGAGAAGTCTCGCCGCACACCGACGACGGACTGAAAGTAGACGAATTTACTGTTGTTGATGCAAATACACTTGTTAACGACATAGCCGAAAATGAAATAGAATACCGCGGCGCATCAGCTATGATAGTAACACCAAAAGAAATAGATTTACTGATAGAGCGTTCTGCGCGACTTATTTCTCACTCAATAAACTGCGCGCTTCAGCCTGATATTGATGAAGACTCTCTGCTTATGCTCACAGATTAAAACGAAGTCAGAATAACTGACTTCGTTTTTCATTTTACAAACAGCATACAACCGTTCTTTTTAAATTGTTCTATTTTTTTATCAATTGAGCTTTCGCTTACCTCAAAATACCCAGCCAGACAGGTTTTACACAAAAACTCACGCGCCTGTCGATTGACCATTTTTAGATATACTGCTTTTTCGTCAGAGCTGAGCACTCTGCCACATTCCTTACAATGTATCATTTATCTACAACCTTTGCGCGGTAAAGTTTACAAGCATGAGCCTCAACATCCACAGAAAAGAATCCGTTTTGCACTTTAGTTTCTTCGCCTGTCCAAACTTCTGTCATCAAAAATGTTTTTCCTGTTGATTCAGGAATACCTAATTTTTCAAGTGTAAAATTCATGTTCCAGGCATTGGATTTTTCATCGCTGAAATTGAAAAATCCTATCGCATAATCTCCATTCGACAGAAGTTTTGCGATTACATCATAATTGTTGTCAACTCTCGGTCCTGCTGCTGTTTTAATGCTGAAAGGAGTATTACAGTCCTCATCCTGATTGATTGCGATTACATCTTTGTTCAAGAGAATTTCTTTTGTTTTATCATTCATATCACGAATATCACAGCCAATCATAAGCGGTGAATTAAGCAACGCCCAAAGAGAAAAATGAGTTTTATACTCGGTATCGGTACATCCCGAAAAACCAACATTTCCGTTGCCATACATACCGACTACCAGCATATCCATATCTGCGAAGCGGTTAATCCCTCCATAACGCGCGTTTTCAAGAGCTTTCAACGACAATTCCTTTATGCTCTTCCAGTTCTCAAAAATATCACCAGTCGTACGCCACATATTCGCACCTGTTTCACCTATCCAATCGCGTGTATTGTCTGCACCCCATGAGCAAGCCGAAAACAAAATATCTCTTCCGCAATTTTTAAGTGCTATCGCCATTCTTTTATAAAGAATATCGCCCGGAACAGTTGACGGATGAAAACAGTAGTCATATTTTAAAAAGTCTACTCCCCACTCGGCGAACGACTTCGCATCATCAAATTCGTGCTCGTAACTTGCGGGGTAGCCTGCACAGGTTAAAGTACCTGCACAAGAATACATGCCGAATTTAAGCCCTTTTGAATGAACATAATCTGCAACATATTTCATTCCATGAGGAAATTTTTCGGGGTCGGGTACTAATTTACCGTTTTCATCGCGTTGTTTTAGTGCCCAGCAGTCATCGATTACTATGTTATCATATCCGCAGGATGCAAGACCGGTTTCGACCAATTTATCGGCTGAGTCCATAATCAATTGCTCATTGATATCGGTACCGAATGTATTCCAAGAATTCCAGCCCATAGGTGGTGTTTTGATAAGCATATTTTTTAAACTCCATTCTATTTTTTCTTTATAATAGCATAATCCTCACTCATATTTTATATAAAAATACATTAAAAATATTGAATTTTTACTCATTTTAATATAAAATTAAATTAAAATAGCTTAAAAATATGCAATTTTCAGGTGAGCATATGAAAGGGAAAATCCTAAACTTCGGGTCTGAAAAACACCCGTGTATTGTATTTAACAATATCAATCCCGACCTTCAAGGAAGAGAAAAAGAGGCACTTTATGTAGTGCAGATAGGTTGGTCAAATCACAGACCGAGAAAAACCGAGATTTTGTGTCGAAATTCTTATACGCTTCATTATGTTGCGAGCGGTGAAAACTATGTAAACGGTGAAAAAATGACCGCCGGTCAAGGATATTTTATGGCACCTAACGAGAACAATATTATTAAATATCCCGATACAAACACCGCCGAAATTTTCTGGATAATGTTTATAGGTTATAAAGCCGAAAGTTTTCTTAAAGAATGTGGAATAAAAAACAAAAATCACAGTTTTAGAATAGACGGTAATAATAAAGTAATCACACTTATAAAGCAGGCAATTGATGAGGATTATTCAAGTGAAGATAACGAGTTATCTTTCTTATCATTACTTTACAAAATCGGTGCGATACATAAAAGCGAGAACCGACAGAATACAACAATTAAAAACACTTTGACTGATATCGCGGTAAATTATATTGATCAGAATTACGGACATATCAAGCATATAAGTGAGATTTCGCATTTTGTCGGGCTTTCTCAAAATCACCTATGCAAGCTTTTTAAAAAGACCTTTTGTTGCAGTATTAAAGATTATCTTACCGATATACGCATCGCTGCCGCTAAAAGACTTCTTGAAAGCTCAGAAATGAATGTGACCGAAATCGCATCGGCAGTCGGAATTAACGACTCGATGTATTTTTCACAGGTATTTAAAAAACACACAGGCTTATCGCCTTTAAAATACAGAAACAAAACATAAATCAGAATAAAAAGTCATAACATTAAAAAGGTGATGTTATGACTTTTTTTATTTATAAAAACAAAGCGGCGGCAAAAGCCATTTCGCTTCTGCTCGCTTTGGTTATAGTTGTCACTTTTTCATTTTTCCTGAGTTTTTCAGCGGATAATTCTAAAGTTTTATCCTCAAAATCCGATTATATAAAATGGGTTAATTTCAGCGTTACCCTGCCTGTGCTTAAGCAGGCTATGAAATACGATATTGATACCTACGGCAGCAAAAATCACGTTGACTGGATAGCGCTTTTAAGCCTTGCCGCCTGCAAAAATGGCGGTGAGTTTAAAGATAAAAATTCAGAGGTTATCGACACTTTTGCCGAGCGCCTGCAAAACGGCGAAAAACTAAAAAACATCACTAAAGATATGCAGTATTACGATTATTACTACTCTGCCTATTCGGCGGTGCTTGGCGGAATGTTAGGGGAAACCAAAGACGGATACGGACTTTACGCCTACTCCCCTGTTGCTTACGGCTATGGCTATTCGCACAGCGATGATTTCGGCAATTCACGTTCTTACGGCTTCAAAAGAAAGCACTTGGGAAACGATTTAATCGGTAGCGTAGGGACTCCGATTATCTCAGTAGAGGACGGAATTGTTGAAAATATGGGCTGGAACCGATACGGCGGATGGCGTATCGGTATCCGCTCAACCGATTTCAAGAGATATTACTATTATGCACATCTGCGCAAAGGTCACCCTTATGCACCTGATTTAAAAGAGGGTGACGAGGTTAAAGCAGGGCAAGTTATCGGATATCTCGGAATGACGGGATACTCTGACACCGAGGACTACAACGGTATGACAGTACCCCATTTGCATTTTGGTATGCAGCTCATTTTCGATGACAGCCAGATTGAAGGCAACAACGAAATTTGGATTGATGTTTACAATATAGTACGGCTTTTGTATCAACACCGCGCAGAGGTAATAAAAGACGGAGATGACTACATAAAGAAATGATTATGCGGTAAACATTCGTTTTTAAGATACACCTTTAAATTGCCGTCGCCATCGCCTGTTGCAAGCAAAACTTCAGATTCATTTTTCACTTTCTGTTTCTGAAGCTCTGACTTTAACCATTGCTCGTCTTTGCCGTAATATTTTAAGTTTTCACTCAATACCGAACCGTCGATTATAAGGTTATACTCAAGGTCTGATTTTTCAGGTTTCATCGCCATATCATATGGTGTAAGCGGTGCTTTATCGGCTTTCGGCATAATTGATAATTCACCGTTTGTTTCAAGAATTGCAAAGGCGATCTCCTCTAATTTAAAATACCCCTTCATACGACAATTGAGAAGCAGGTCATTAACATCATAATGGTTTTTCTTCATCTGACTTTCGATAATCTTGCCATTGTAGATAAGAACTGTAGGTTTACCCGAAAAAAGGCGGCGAAGAACCATGCTTTTGCTGGTCGAAAACGAAAAAAGAAAAGCAAATCCGCCGAAAACCACCATCGCAATTACCATATCCCAAAGATTTATCTCACGCTCAACCGCGGTTGCGGCAATCGAACCGATTGAAATACCGACAATGTAATCATAATAGGTAAGCTGGGAAATCT
>JBGVHY010000031.1:0-3617 GCA_045122755.1 Acutalibacteraceae bacterium
CTGACTGTGCTGGTGTGAATTTTACATAAACAGCTTCTTCATCACTAGTAGTAACACTTACAGTGCCGACATCTGTCATTTCAGCAATGGTATCATAAGCTTCAGCACTAACTGATACAATTGACACCGCTAATGTGCTTAATAGCAACACCAAACACATTAAAATTGATAAAACTTTTTTCATTTTGCGTAAACCTCTTTCATGATTTTGTTTTTTGTAATAAACTTACAATTACCATTATTTATTATAGTAAAATTATTTACTAAGGTCAATAGTAAATTTATTTACTTGGTATAATAATTTTGGTGGTATAATGAAATACATTAAAATTATTAGAGATTTACGTGAAGATAACGATTTAACTCAACAGCAAATCGCGAACGTTTTAGGCACATCTCAAACTATGTATGCGAGATATGAACGTGGTGAAAATGAGTTGCCTATTCATCATTTAATTATACTCTGTGAATTTTACAATGTTTCAGCCGACTATATTTAGGTCTTACAGATAAAAATAACACGCATTTTCATTTGAGAAAACGCGTGTTTTAATTTTATTTGTTTTCAGTTGTATCAAACGGATTATTTACGCTGATTTCAGCAAACTCGTTGCCTTCCATAATCTCTTTGAACTCGTCAGAATCGATTTTTTCTTTCTCAAACAAGCGTTTTGAGACCGCGTGAAGTTTATCCATATGAGTTGTAAGCAATTCCTCACCCTGTTTGTAAGCCTCATCGACAATTCTCTTGATTTCCTTATCGATTTTTGATGCAACTTCCTGTGATACGTTGTCAACGTGACCGTAATCACGACCGAGGAATACCTCTTCATTTGAACTGCCGTAGAGAATCGGACCGAGTTCATCACTCATACCGTATTTAACAACCATATCGCGCGCAATTTTTGTAGCTCGCTCGATATCGTTAGACGCTCCTGTGGTGAAGTTGTCACCGTGATAAAGCTTTTCAGCAATTCTACCCGAAAGCAACATAACGATTTCTTCTTGCATCTCGTCCTTGTATTTTGAGAACTTATCCTTTTCAGGAAGCGAGATAGTCATACCGAGTGCACGACCTCTCGGTACGATAGTAATATGATGAATATCGTCCTGAGTTGGCAAGTAGTAGCCCGCAATTGCGTGACCTGCCTCGTGGTAAGCGGTGTTGAGTTTTTCCTTATCATCCATTACCCAGCTCTTCTTCTCAGTACCTGCGATAACCTTGATCGTCGCATCTTCGATATGCTTTTCGGTAATAGCTTTCTTGTCCTGTCTTGCCGCAAGAAGTGCTGCCTCATTAAGCAAATTCTCAATATCAGCACCTGTAAATCCTGCGGTTGATTTTGCGATAGTTTTAAGGTCAACATCAGGTGCTAACGGCTTACCTCTTGCGTGAACCTTAAGAATTTCTTCTCTACCCTTAACATCAGGGTAGTTAACAGTAACCTGACGGTCAAAACGACCCGGACGAAGGAGCGCCTTATCAAGGATATCAGGGCGGTTTGTAGCCGCGATGATAATTACGCCTTCATTTGCGCCGAAGCCGTCCATCTCAACGAGCAACTGGTTGAGTGTCTGTTCGCGTTCGTCGTGACCGCCGCCAAGACCTGCGCCGCGCTGACGACCAACCGCATCAATCTCATCAATAAATACGATAGCCGGTTGATTTTTCTTCGCGGTTTCAAATAAGTCACGAACACGAGAAGCGCCGACACCGACAAACATTTCAACGAAGTCAGAACCCGAAATCGAATAGAAAGGAACGCCTGCTTCACCTGCAACGGCTTTAGCCAGCAATGTTTTACCTGTACCCGGAGGGCCTACAAGCAATACGCCTTTCGGGATACGTGCGCCAAGCTCATTAAACTTTTTAGGGTCTTTCAAGAAATCAACGATTTCTTTCAATTCCTCTTTCTCTTCATCAGCGCCTGCTACATCGGAGAACATAGTTTTCTTCTTCTCATCAGAGGAATTTTTAAACTTCGCTTTACCGAAGTTCATAGTCTTGTCAGCTCCGCCGATACCGCCCATCTTCTTAGACATAATAACCAGTGACACTACCATAATAACAATCAGTATCAGATAAGGAAGGAAACTTAAAATCCAACTTCCCTCACCGCCTGCTTCGATATCATAATCAACTTTGAGGTTGTAGTTATCCCTGATTTTATAGAAATCATTTATAAACAATTCCGAATCGGGAACTTTATATCTCTGCGCAACCTTATTGCCCTCTTCTACAAAATCAACGGTACGGTTCGCCATATTCATCTCAAATGAGGTTATCTTATTCTGCTTGAACATATCAAGAAACTCAGAATATTTAAGCGTATCTCCTTTAAGATTTGTACCCCACATTGAAACCGCCATTATAACAATAAGCAGCGGTACAGCAATATAAAGCAACACATTTTTTATGTTTTTATTAATGGTAATCGACCTCCCTTTCTACTAATAAAACCTGTTTTGTTTTTTTATTCGGGCTGTAGCCGTGAGCAACGCCCACATTTTCTGCCCAGATGATTTTATCATCTTCGCAAAGAACTGCTAACCTGTGACGAATATCAACAGGAATTTTCAGTTCATTATAAACCGATTTAAGCAGCTTATTTACTTTTCTGTTCGCAAGTAGAATTCTGTCACCGCTTCTGCGGTTTCGCAAATTCAAACTATGACAAATTTTATCATAATCAATAGCAGTATTTAATAACAAATTGTAAACATTTTGAGTCTTTTTATATTCTTCGTAAGAAATTACTTTCGCATTATATTTATTATATGGAGTTTTTACTGTATTTTCAAAGACAAATTCAAAATCTTCATATGTTTTTTTGTCGTTTTTTGAAATATGAGGTTTATCATTTCTTATCTCAAAGATATATTCTTTCGGCAATTGGCATCTTCCGCCGTTTTTGATGACCTCTACACACTTTTCTATATGAAAAAAATCGGGTGAAATATCCGCTTTTTGCTTTAAAAAACGTGAAATTAACTCAAAAAGCACCGCATCAGGTACGTTTTTTAATGTTTTTATATCACTTTCAAAAAGCTTTTCAGCCTCAGCTCCTAAAAATTCCGATTGCCGCTTTGCACTTTCCGTCAACCGCTCGACCGACTGTAAAAACGCAGGATTAATCTCTTTTAGAACAGGCAGAACGTTGTGTCTGATTTTATTTCTTGTATACTCATCGGCTAGATTAGTCGAATCAGTAACAAACGGCTGATTTTTAGTCTTTAAAAAGCTTTCAATCTCTTTTCTGCTTACCGCAATCAGAGGACGGATAATGTTATCGCGCTTTGCAGGAATAGATGCAATTCCGCTGACGGAACTGCCGCGCGTAATATTAAAAATCAGCGTTTCGGCAACGTCATCAAGGTTATGCGCGGTAGCGATTTTACCGCCTTCGCACTCTTTTGCAAAGCACTCATAACGAACGCGTCTTGCATGTTCTTCAATGCCCTGTTTTGCTTTTTCAGCCTCAGCTTTTACATCAATTACATAGCACTTAAAAGGAATATTCAGGCTTTCGCAAAGCTTTTTGCAAAAATTCATATCTCGCTGTGCCTCTTCACCTCGCAAGCAATGATTAATATGCACCGCTTTGAGCGATAAAGCA
>JBGVHY010000032.1:0-2105 GCA_045122755.1 Acutalibacteraceae bacterium
ATACTGTTGAAAAGGTATATGCCCATGGTGATGAGCTTCACGAAATGGGACTTAATATTCCTCATATCACAAAAGTTGTTATGGGACTTCGCAAAAAAGGTATTGATATCCCTAAAGGAATTTATACCGTTGATGCTGCTTATGAAGCATTGCTCGACCTCTTTAAAAAGGAGGGAAAGTTTAATGTTTAATAATATAACTTTCGGTCAGTATTATCCGGGAACTTCTTTTGTTCATAAGCTTGACCCGAGATTTAAACTTGTACTGACTCTTGGACTTATTGTTGTCGCGTTTGTTGCAGGTAACTTCTGGGCGCTCGGTCTTGTGACCGTTGCAACGGTAATGATAATGATGTTTTCAAAAATACCTGTAAAAATGTATCTTAAAACACTTAAATCAATATGGTTTTTTGTTGTACTCACCGCGATAATCAATGTTTTCTTTATTCAGACAGGTGATGTTCTGCTTGAATTCTGGAGAATAAAGATTTACAGCGGCGGTATTGAAAAAGCGTTGTTTATTGCTATAAGAATTTTTCTATTACTTATTATCAGTTCAGCATTGACCTATACAACAACACCTACCTCGCTTACTGATGCAATAGAAAGCCTGCTTAAACCGCTTTCAAAAATAGGTATTAATACTCATACTTTTGCAATGATGATGACTATTGCGCTTCGTTTTATCCCTACTCTTATCGAGGAAACAGGCAAAATTATGAATGCGCAGAAGGCAAGAGGAGCGAGTATGGAAGACGGCTCACTTGTAAAAAGAGTAAAAGCAGTAATTCCTATTCTAATTCCTCTTCTTGCAAGTTCTATTCGGAGAGCCACCGAGCTTGCGGATGCTATGGAATGCCGTTGTTATCACGGTGGTGAGGGCAGAACAAGACTTAACGTTATGAAAAGTTCTGCGCGTGATTGGGTTTCGCTTTTTTTCTTTGGTGTGATTCTCTCAGGTGTAATTTTAATTAATATCTTTTTATCATAAGGATTTAAAAATATGTCAAGATATTTGATGAAAATTAAATATGACGGAACTGCTTATCACGGCTGGCAGGTTCAAGATAACGCAAAAACCGTTCAGGAAGAAGTTCAAAATGCGCTCGAAAGCTTTTTGAAATTCCGTCCTAGTGTAACGGGGTGTTCGCGAACTGACAGTGGTGTTCACGCAAAAGAATATTGTTTTCATTTTGATTGTGAACTTGATATCAGCGAACAGGGATTTGTCAAAGCTATGAATACCAAACTGCCACAGGATATCGCGGCTTTCAGTTGCAAAAAAGTTTGTGATGATTTTCATTCAAGATATAATGTAAAGTCAAAAAGATATGAATATTTCTTTTTTGACGGTGATGAGCGTGACCCGTTTTACAGTAAATTCAGCTGGCTTATGAAGCATAAGCTTGATGAAAAAACTCTTGATACTGCAGCTAAGCAGTTTATCGGTAAATACGATTTTTGCGGATTTTGCAGCAGCGGCTCAAGTGTAGAGGATACTGTGAGAACTGTTTATGATGCAGGTGTGAAACGTATCGGCGATACAGTTATGTTTTATGTTGAAGCCGATGGATTTTTATATAATATGGTGCGGATAATGGCAGGTACTATATATTTTGTTTCATTAGACAAAATAAGTGTTGATGAAATAAAGAATATTATCCTGTCAAAAGACAGAAACCGCGCAGGTATCACCGCACCTCCGCAGGGATTGTTTTTAAGTAAGGTTAATTATTAATTTTGGAGTTTTTTATGCAAGAGAAAAGAAAACCTATAAAAAGAAAAGGTAAACAACCTCATAAAAAACTGAATATGAAAGAAACAAAGAACGTTCTGCGCATCGAAAAGCCGAAGGTTACAAAAAGATCTGTAAACAAACCGCAGGCTGAAGTTAAGCCTAAAATTACTCTTAATCAGCGAGTTAATGATTTTAAGGCAAGCGGGCTTACTCTGCTTAAAGGCAAAAAGAACGAGTCAGATGCAAAGTTCAATCTTAAATTGATTTTTTGTGTAGTAGCAGTTGTTCTGGTTATTTCCGTTATTCTTGTTATTGCAAGCGCTCCTACCGGAATTGTAGAATATATCAGCACAAAAGTTGCTTTATCA
>JBGVHY010000033.1:0-3374 GCA_045122755.1 Acutalibacteraceae bacterium
GCGCAAAGGAAACGTGTTCCCATCTGAACACCGCAAGCACCAAGCATAATTGAAGCCGCGAAGCCTCTGCCGTCAGCAATGCCGCCCGCCGCAATAACAGGAATATCAACTGCGTCAACTACCTGCGGAACGAGCGCCATAGTTGTAAGCTCGCCGATGTGTCCGCCTGACTCCTGACCTTCTGCGATTACCGCATCAGCACCTGCTCTTGCAGCTGATTTTGCCATAGCGGCAGAAGCGATAACAGGGATAACCTTGATTCCTGCCTCTTTCCATGCAGGAATATATTTTGCAGGACTGCCCGCACCTGTAGTTACCACTTTAACGCCCTGTTCAATTACAATTTCAGCCGCACGAGGAGCTAAAGGACTCTGGAGCATTAAGTTTACGCCGAAAGGTTTATCTGTAAGGCTTTTTGCCTTATTAATTTCATTAATTAAATGTTCTTCGCCTGCATTCATAGCAGTGATAATACCAAGTCCGCCTGCGTTTGAAACTGCTGCAGCGAGTTCGCCGTCGGCAATCCAAGCCATACCGCCCTGAATTACAGGATATTCTATATTTAAAAGTTCACATAAAGGTGAATTTATCATTTTTGTTAGTTCCTTTCTAGGAAATTAAGATTTTCAGCCTCAGACTTTGCCGAATTCAAGCGCCGTCCGAGGCATTTAGAGAAATCTTAACCTTTGATTTCGTTGATTTTGTCTACAACAGCACCAACGGTTGTGAGAGACTGATCCATTTCCATCTCGATGTCAAATTCATCTTCAATATTCATTACTAATTCAGCTACGTCGAGTGAATCAATGCCGAGATCTGAGAATTTTGTGTCGAGAGTAATGTCCTCTGCGTCTACTTTTTCTTTTAAGAGTTCGATTACTTTTTCTTCTACCATGGTTTGTATTCTCCTTAAAAATATATTTTTAACCGATTGCTCGGATAAAGGCTTTACCATTTAATAAGACAAGATGCGTGAGCCAAGCCACCGCCGAAAGCGGTCATAAGAATCAAATCACCGCGTTCAAGCTTACCTGCCTTTACATACTCATCAAGCACCATCGGAATACTTGCACTTGATGTATTGCCGTAACGGTCGATGTTGACCATCATCTTTTCCATCGGAATTTTAAGCTTACGCGAAGCAAAATCAATAATTCTTGCATTCGCCTGATGAGGAACAATATACTTAATATCATCAGCGGTAAGATTATTTTCATCAAGAATCTTTTTAATGTCACCGCAGATTGCATTTACTGCAAATTTAAAGGTTTCCTGACCTTTCATCATTACATATGGCTCTTTTGGCTCACCTTTATAGAAAGGTGATTTACCGATAAACTGCGGAATGTCTATAACTTCATTGCCGCCTTTAACGGTAAAGGTTGAATCAAGGTAATTGTCGCCCTCGGTAAGAACGGCAGCACCTGCGCCGTCACCGAAGATTACACAAGTTGAACGGTCGTCCCAATCAACGATACCGCTCATACGCTCAGTGCCGACTACAAGAACATTCTTAACCTTTTTTCTTGCAAAGTAGCCTGCAGCAGTTTCGAGTAAGAAGATAAATGCTGAACAAGCTGCGTTTATATCATAAGCCATACAAGTAGCGCCGAGTCTCTGCTGAATCATACAAGACATTGAAGGCGAAACGCTTTCACCGCTTACGGTAGCAACTAAAATAAGATCAAGCTCATCAGCTGTGATATTTGCATCTTCTAGCGCTTTTACGGCTGCTTTGTAGCCCATTTCGGATGTTGTTTCATCAACACTTACTCTACGCTCAGCAATTCCGACACGCTGACGAATCCACTCATCATTTGTATCAACGATCTTTGCCATATCATCGTTTGTTACTACCTTTTCCGGTGCATACATACCTGTTCCGATTATCTTAAAACTCATATTTTTACCTCCATACGGTTGACTTTTTTAAAAAATGTAATAAAATATTAACAATTACTTATCCATTTTATTGTAGAATAAAGTCGAGCAAAATAATGCTTACATTAAGTTAGTGGTCGGATTTTCCGATTTGGTTACAAACTTTTTCAAAAAATTTTTTGAGGTGTACTTTTGAGAGATTTTGAAACAATCTATAACACCTATTTCAAAAGAGTTTTTGCTTTTTTATATAAGCTTTGCGGAGATTACGCTCTGGCTGAGGATTTGACTCAGGATACCTTTTATCAGGCTTTTTCATCGATAAAAACTTTTAAAGGTAACAGCGATATATTTACATGGCTTGCAACTATAGCGAAAAGGTGTTATTATAAACATATTAAAAAAACAAGGCAAAGTCTTGAATTCAACGGCGGTTATATTTATGAGATATGTGCTAAAGAGGAAGAAATAGCCGATACGCGTGATGATATTCGGCGTAAAGAACTCAGCTGTGTTATCAATAACATACTCGAAACATTGCCTGAAAAACAGCGTGATGTTGTGATTTTGCGTATTTATGCCGACTTATCTTTTAAAGAGATTGCAAGCTCGCTTATTATCAGCGAAAGCTCGACTAAGGTACTATTTTTCAGAGCAAAAAACGCAATTGCAGATGAACTTAAAAAGGAGAATTGATTATGAGTCTTAACTGTGATGTAGTAAAAGATTTGGTTGTGCTTTATAAAGATGAATGTATAAATGAAAGCACAAAAAAACAGATTGATGAGCATTTATCAACCTGTAATGAATGTAAAAAATATTATAAGAATTTTGAGAGAATGGATACTCAAGAAGAAATCACAAAAATTTCGGAGCCTAAATTTTACGAAGAAACGGATTTTTCATCAGTTGCTAAAAAGCTTAAATTACGCACTGTTCTTCGCGAGATAGTATTTGCAGCATCTATTCTTGCAACTATTTTTTTAACACTTGCAGTTGCAAAATCTATCTGGAGTGGCAGAAAAGACAGGTAATCAGAATAATATGAGAAAACTAATTTTAGCTTCAAAATCTCCGAGACGTAGCGATATTTTAAATAATTTAGGATTTGAATTTGAGGTTATAACCGCCCAAACCGATGAAAACTCGGATATAACTTCCCCGTCTGAGTTAGTTATGGAATTATCAAGAAGAAAAGCTATGGCTGTTGCACAGTCTTCGTCGACTGACTGCGTGATTATTGCTTGCGATACGGTAGTAGCAACCGAAAACGAAATTTTAGGTAAACCGAAAGATAAGGCAGACGCCAAAAGAATGTTGGCGGAATTATCCGATAATGTTCACAGCGTTTACAGCGGAATTTGCCTTATCAAAGGAGATAAAATTTTAACCGATTACTGCAAAACCGATGTCTATTTTGATAAACTCACCGATGAAGATATTGATTGGTATATATGCCAAAATGAATGGTCAGATAAAGCAGGCAGTTACGG
>JBGVHY010000034.1:0-8280 GCA_045122755.1 Acutalibacteraceae bacterium
GTATTGTTATTGACCATATAACCGCCGGAAAGGCTATGGAGCTTTATCAGTTTTTAGGGCTTGAAAACCTCGATTGCCCTGTGGCGCTTATTAAAAATGTTTCTTCAAAGGCAATGGGCAAAAAGGATATTATCAAAATTGATGCAGATTTAGATGTTGACCTTGACGCTATCGGTTACGTTGACCCGGGCGCTACGGTCAATGTCATTAAAGATGGCGAGTTAGTCGAGAAAAAGAAGCTTCTTCTTCCCGAAACTATTAAAAATGTTATCAAATGTAAAAATCCACGCTGTATCACAACAACCGAACAGGAATTAACTCATATCTTTAAGCTTACTGATAAAGAAAACCGAGTTTACCGTTGTGTATATTGCGAATCAAAAGCAAAATAAAAAAAATGTCCCGAGATTTTAAACTCTCGGGACATTTTTTCATATTTTTGTGTTCTTTGCGTCCTAAAACTTAACTTTATTTTTTTCCTGTTGAGCCGAAGCCGCCTTCGCCGCGTTCGGTATCCGAAAGCTCATTGGTTTCATTAAATTCTACCTTTAAGAAAGGTGCGATAACCAACTGAGCGATTCGCTCGTTTACATCAATTTCAGCATCAATATCAGAGTGATTATGAAGCGCTACCATAACCTCACCGCGATAGTCGGAATCAACAACACCGACCTTATTTGCAGGCGCAAGACCGCGTTTTGAAGCGATACCGGAACGGGCATAGATAAGACCTGCGTAGCCATCAGGAATTTCCATAGAAAGTCCTGTCGGCACTAAAACGGTTTTATGCGCCTCAATTGTTATTTTCTCAGTATTACAAGCGTACAAATCCGCACCGGCAGCCGCAACAGAGCCGTAAGTCGGAAGTATAGCATTTTCATTTAGTTTTTTAATATTAACTCTAACCATAATAGAAATCCTCACTTTTTATTCAATCACCTTTAGGTGATGCTTTATTATTCATTGCTTTCCAAGAAAACTCTTATATATACATCTCGCCGTCCCAGAAGACTACATCGTCAGCTCTTAATGACTTTTTAACGTCAATAATGCGCTGGTTAGCGCTGCCACGAAAACGAAGATGCAAATCTTTTTGTTCCTCAATAAATTTTCCGTCTACCAAAATATCCACTAAGGAAAGCATACTGCTTGCAACAAGTCTATCCCCTACATTTCCTGCTATAATATCCTCAAAAGTATAACCGCTGTAGCACCAGATAGATTTATTTGGAAATTTTGATTTAAGTTTTCTTAAAAACGGCAACAAAACTTCCTGATTCTGCGGCTCAAATGGCTCACCGCCGAGCAATGAAAAACCTTCAATATAATCAGGTGAAAGTGAAGAAAAAATCTTTTCTTCTGCCTTCTCATCAAAAACTTCACCATAATTAAAATCCCAAGCCTCGCTGTTAAAGCATCCCTTGCAATGATGAGTGCAACCGCTTACAAAAAGCGAAACTCTAACCCCCGGGCCGTTTGCAACATCAATAGGTTTTATTGTTGCATAGTTCATATTTACTTCCTCTTTTCAAGAAAAACGGCAACCGATGGCTGCCGTTTTAAATTCTTATACGTGTAAAACTCTTGCTTTTATTTCTTTGGTTTTACCTTCATTCCAGAAGTTTTCACCTAAATATCCGCAAGTACGGCGTGTGACATTCATTTTAGCGTGGTCTTTATTTCCACACTGTGGGCATTCCCATTCATTATTATCGTTTACAATAATCTCACCGTCATATCCGCAAACATGGCAGTAGTCTGATTTAGTATTAAACTCAGCATACTGAATATGATTGTAGATATATTTAACAAGCTCTTTAAGTGCCGGAAGATTATGACGCATATTAGGAATTTCAACATAAGAAATAGCGCCGCCTGATGAAATTTTCTGGAACTGACTTTCAAAGTCAAACTTCTTGAATGCATCAATATCTTCACGAACATCAACGTGATATGAATTGGTATAATAGCCCTTATCTGTGATATCCTCGATAGTTCCGAAACGCTCTTTATCAATTCTTGCGAAGCGGTAGCAAAGGCTTTCAGCAGGTGTGCCGTAAAGCGCAAAACCGATATTGGTTTCTGCTTTCCAGTCATCAGTAGCTTTTCTGAGTCGGTTCATAACCTTGAGCGCAAATTCCTCACCCTCAGGAGTTGTATGAGAAACGCCTTTCATCAACTTTGTAACCTCATACAAGCCTATGTAACCGAGCGAAATTGAAGAATAACCGCCGTAAAGAAGTTTTTCAACTGACTCACCTTTTTCAAGACGTGCCAACGCACCGTACTGCCAGTGGACAGGTGAAACATCAGAAAGAATCTTCTTACAAGCCTCATGGCGCTGCATCAACGCTTCAAAACAAAGGTCAAGACGCTCATCAAGGAGCTTCCAGAATTTTTCTTCATCGCCTTTTGCGATAATACCAATCTGAGGAAGATTTAATGATACAACACCCTGATTAAATCTGCCCTCAAATTTATAGTTACCGTTTTCATCCTTCCAAGGAGCTAAGAATGAACGACAGCCCATAGGACTGAATACGTTGCCTTCATAATGCTCACGCATTTTCTTAGCTGAGATGTAGTCAGGATACATTCTCTTTGCAGAGCATTTAACTGCAAGCTCAGTAATATAGTCATATTTACCGCCGTTTAAGCAGTTGTGCTCATCAAGAACATAAACGAGTTTCGGGAATGCAGGGGTGATATAAACACCTTTTTCATTTTTAATACCCGAAATACGCTGATTGAGGATTTCCTCAATAATCATAGCGTTTTCTTCGATATACTCATCATCCTTATCAAGATAAAGGAAGAGCGTTACGAACGGCGACTGACCGTTTGTAGTCATCAAAGTATTAATCTGATACTGGATAGTCTGAACACCCGATTTAAGCTCTTCTTTAAGTCTGTCAGCAACTATTCTGTCAAGAGTTTGCTTTTCGATACCATCGCCTGCTGCCTCTTTAATCTGTCTTTCAAACTTTTCTTTGCTTTTGCGCAAGTATTTGCCTAAGTGACGAATATCAACAGACTGACCGCCATACTGGTTTGAAGCAACCGCTGCGATGATTTGAGTAACAACTGTACAAGCAACCTGGAAAGACTTAGGTGACTCAATCATCTTGCCGTTCATAACTGTACCGTTATCAAGCATATCGCCGATATTTACAAGACAGCAGTTAAAGATAGGCTGGATAAAGTAGTCCGCATCGTGGAAATGCAGAACACCTTCATCATGAGCTTTTGAAATTTCTTCAGGAAGAAGAATCCTTCTGGTCAAATCTCGTGAAACCTCACCTGCGATATAGTCACGCTGAGTTGAAGCGAGAATTGTATCCTTGTTTGAATTTTCCTCTGCCAATTCCTTGTTTTCATTACGAAGAAGTGCAAGGATTGACTCATCGGTGGTATTTGCTTTACGCACCAACGCTCTTGTATAACGATAAATAATGTAAGTTTTTGCAAGCACATACTTGCCGAGAGCCATTAATCTCGACTCTACCATATCTTGTATGTCTTCAACAAGCAATCTCTGACGGTTTTTGCCTTCGATATAGCATACAATCTCTTCAATCTGTTCATCTGTAATGCGCTCAGCAGGCTCAACTGCTTCATTTGCCTTTCCAATAGCAACAATGATTTTAGAGCGGTCAAACTGTACTATATCGCCGTCTCTTTTAATTACCTTCATCTTATATCCTCTTTCCGGTTACATAGTTGTAACATTTTTATACTGCCGTATTATTATAGCAGATATTGTGTTGCTTTGCAAGATGTAAATACAAGATATTGTGACGAATTTTAAACCTCTTTTTTGTGCAATATAGCGAAACTGTGAAGAAAAATGACAATACAATTACTTCAAAAAAGGCCGAAAATTACGCTCTTTATTTTCTCAAAAATAATCAGAATACTGATAAATAAAGGCTTAAAGTAATCAACTGTACTATTTATTACCCCATTTATTCCGAAAGGAATCTTTAACTTTAGCCCCAAATACCTCAAACACAATATATAGTTGTCGGAATCAATAAATATACCGTTTAAAAATAGATTGTTTTGTGATTGCTTTACAGCGTTATCCACAACACCTATACCTATTATAAATATACATACAAAAAATGCGCTCATTAAAATAACAAAGCTTTTTCTCAAAATTTTAAGCATAAAAATCACCTTTGCAAATATTTTCTGCAAAGGTGAAGGTTTTATTTATACTTTTCTGACTCATTGACTGCCAATTTATCACATTGCTCATTTTCAGGATGTCCTGCGTGACCTTTTACCCAGTTAAAAGTTACCTTGTGTTGCTCAAGAAGTGCTAGCAACTGTTCCCAAAGGTCAACGTTCAAAGCGGGCTTTTTATCAGCTTTTCGCCAATTATTTTTTTGCCACGAGTAAACCCAGCCTTTAAGCACCGAATCGCATACATATTTACTGTCTGTTGTAAGATAAACCTCACAAGGCTCTTTGAGCGCAGAGAGCGCTGAAATTACAGCTGTTAATTCCATTCGATTATTAGTAGTCTGTGCTTCTCCGCCGGAAAGCTCCTTTTCAACGCCGTTATATCGGAGCACCGCACCCCAACCGCCGGGGCCTGGATTTCCCGAGCAAGCGCCATCAGTAAAAATTTCAATTTTTTTCATTATTTATTCTTCACTTTCTGCGCAAAGGTATTCATAAGTGCGCTCGATTGAATTTTTGACTTTATCGCTCACAGGCGTTTCGCTCTCTGCACTGCGGTAGTCAAACATTTTTGTAAATGCGTGAACATCTTCATAAAGACTCTCAAGATAGCTTTTTGAAAGCTTTACGCAGTCCTCATTAAAATCAGACAACGGCTTTTTACTAAGCTGTTCAGATGCTTTTTCGACCAAAATTTTATAATGAGGCAGACAAATATACTCCTGCTCTCTGAAAATCTCGCGAAAATCGAGCTCATTATTATATGTTTTATAAAGTGTGTCAACTAGACGCCCCATACCCCATTCCACCTTGTCACAGATAAAACAGGTTTCTTCGATTCTTGCAACCTTGTAAGCGCTCTTTTTAGTATTCACACCGAAAATACCTTTTTTGAAAACTTCTGCCTCAATTTCCTGCAAGTGTGTTTCAAGAATAAGGCCTAACTGCAAGCGGTTATGCTTTTTCATCATTTTTGTAAGGTGACTTTTGCAAAAACCAAGCTTATTAGTTTCAATTCTTACATCAGGTTCCATCATCGCAGCGCCTAAAATATAATCGGTAATACGCTCTTCGAGCATTCTTTTCATTCGGCAAATCGGGCAGCCGTCGCCGTCTTCAAACACCTCGCTAAGCGGTATAGTGCAAATATCATCACGCATTATATTTCACTCCAAAAAAATTTCTTGTTTCAATTATAACATTTTTGTGGTACAATTTAAAGAGAAATTTTTCGGGAGTTACAAAAATGGCGGAAATAACTTATAAAAACAACAATGTTTATATAAAATCGAGTAGTTTTGACCTTCGTCAGACGCTTGACTGCGGACAGAGCTTTAGGTTTTCTTCTGATGAAAACGGCGTATGGCAAGGCGTTGCAAAAGACAGAGTTTTAGAAATTTATAAAGAAAATGATTTTATTGTAATTAAAAATATGAGCGAAAAAGAGTTTCAAGCCGATTTTTTCGAGTATTTCACATTTGATATTGATTATTCAGCGATTAAAAGTGAGCTCTCCGCTGATGAAACGCTTAAAAAAGCGATTTCGGTTTCACCGGGTATTAGAATTTTAAAACAGGAAAAGTTTGAAACTGTTTGCTCATTTATCTTCTCGCAAAACAACAATATTCCGAGAATCAAGGGCATAATTCAGCGGTTTTGTGAGAATTTCGGCGAGAAAATAGACGATAATAATTATTCATTTCCTACAGCTGAAAAAATTGCCGCTCTCGAAGTCGAAGATTTAGCACCGATAAGAGCAGGCTTTCGCGCAAAATACATAATTGATGCAGCAAGAAAAGTTCACAGCGGTGAAGTTGACCTTAACAGCCTTGAAAAACTATCGCTTGACGAAGCGAGAGCAGAGCTTATGAAAATAAAAGGTATCGGACCTAAAGTTGCCGACTGCGTTCTGCTTTTTTCCTGCAAACAACTTTCCGCATTTCCACAAGATGTATGGATTAAAAAAGTTATGTCAGAGCTTTATCCCGACGGCTTACCCGAATGTGTCAAAGGCATCGAAGGCATAGCTCAACAGTACTTATTTGATTATGCAAGAAGTATAAAGTTGTAAAAACATTTAAAAAGACGATTCATAGCCCAAGTGTTCCAAAGGAAACTTGCTCTATTGAATCGTCTTTTTTGTTAATCTATCATCGGAACTTTTAAAATTCCCTGTTCCCAAGGAAGATAATTATAAGTCCATTCGTCGCCTTCTGTTCTCCAGCTTTCAGAGCCGAACCAACCGAATTTATCGTGTTTTACATTGTGCAACTGACCAAATGTATTTATTCTTGTTCCGTAAAGGCGCAAGGTTATATCCTTTTTACCGCTGATATCGAAGGTATAAGGGCTGTAAATAATCTCGCCGAGCTCCTCATTACCTTCAAGTACCTCGATAAGACCGCCTTTATAATAAGGTACAAAGATTTTCTCTGCGTTCAAGTTACCTAAATGATAATCAACATTACCGCCGTAAAAAAGCAAACCTTGAGATGAAATATCTCCAAAAGATAAAGTTTCGGGAAGTTCATCAATGTATGGTGCTTTAGTGTCAAAAACGCCGAAAGAGCCCAAGATATACATATACTCTATATTTGTGTTATATCCGTAAGGCACAGTAATTTCAAGTACATTAACACCTTTTTTAATTGTGCCAAGCTGAAGTTTTTTGATACATTTATCAACATACCAGCCGATTGGCTCAGTATTTACCTTTTCGCCGTTGAACATAATCTCGCAACATTCAGGGTTCTCAATGCCGAGAACTGCATTTTTATAATCAATTTTGCTTATAACCTCACATTTCAAAGTCAAAGTGTGAGTCGGCACAGTTGTGTCACACTCAACCCAAGGCTGAGCAGAGCCCTCGCCTTTTTGCTTAATCCCAAGACGATCGCGAAGCTTAGTATCAAGCCTTAAAATTTCTTCTAACGGCTCCTCCTCGCCGTCATCAAGGCGGAAATGCGCCTTATCGATAAGATAAACGTTTTCCTCGGTTAATGAAAACGGTACTTCATCTGCTGTTTTTGCAGTAAATTCAGCTTCTTTTTGCGGTTTTTCTATCTGCTCTTCATCAACTTCATCTGACAATTTAAGCATTACACTGTCCTGTGCAAAAACATTCATATAAACTAAGGTTTCGCCGTTTTTATGCTCGAAATCGCACTTGTAAATTTCACCGTTTTCACAATCGAACTGACTCGGCACATACTCTCCTTTTATCTTGATTGTGATATTGTGAGTAGCAGTTTCATCACGCTCAGGGTCAACCGCTTTTGCAATAAACAGCCATTTTGTACCCTCATCACTCTTTAAGACACCGCAGTATTTATCTGAGCGTTTTCCGCCTTCGATTACCTCAAAATCACGGTATTCATCAACTGTTTTAATGATATTTTCGATACTGAAAGGCTTGTTTTCGAGTGTTTCATAAAGTACTTTTGGTGCGTCCGAGATATGAGCATCCATATATTCAGGCGCATCGCCGAATGTTACTACTCTTGCGCCGTTTGCTTTAGCGGTTTTGAGCAGTTCAACCATATCACTTGTAAGAGTAAGCATTTTTGGCACGATAAGAACATCGTAATTGCAGTTTTCAACCACTAATTTCCCACTCTTAAAGTGCATATTCTGTAATTTTACATTGCTCTCACTGACAAAATCAAAGTCAACGTGGTTTTTAACTAAGCTTTCGGTAAGGCTCACAAATTCCTTGTTAAGCGCCTTGACTGTTTCGGCGGTGTTTTCTTTAGTGCCTAGTGTAAGCCAGATGTTTCTTACAGGGTGCAAAACGGCCACCTTGCAGTCAGCCTTGCCACGTGTGAGAATTGTGTTAATTCTGCCGAAATAGTCCTCAATAACGTGATATTTATCGCACCAAGCCGCCTGATAGTTAATGCTTGCCGGATAATCGCGTTTAGCCTCACCATTCATTGATACCCAAGATAAATGAGGCACACGAAGCGTAACGCCTAAAGCTGCTTGCCAGTCGCCATGTAATTTATGACCGCGGAAGTCGAAATCCCAGTTTGTAACACCATCAAGCTCGCAAAGCACGCCTTCTCTAGAACGCTGACGTGAGATGGAATTTGC
>JBGVHY010000035.1:0-3827 GCA_045122755.1 Acutalibacteraceae bacterium
CCGGTCTTGAAGATATTACCGACGGTGAACTTTATATCGGGGATAAACTTGTAAATAAAGTTGCACCTAAAGACAGAGATATTGCAATGGTGTTCCAGTCCTATGCGCTTTATCCTCATATGACAGTTTATAAAAATATGGCTTTTGCGCTTGAACTTCGCAAAGTTCCGAAAAAAGAAATCGACAGAAAGGTTAGAGAAGTTGCTAAAATTCTTGAAATTGAGCAGTATCTCAACCGTAAGCCGAAGGCCCTTTCAGGCGGTCAGCGTCAGCGTGTAGCACTTGGTCGAGCTATGGTTCGTGACCCAGCAGTATTCTTACTCGACGAGCCGCTTTCAAACCTTGATGCGAAGCTCCGTACAGAGATGAGAAGTCAGATTACAAGACTTCATAACAATCTTCAGACAACATTTGTTTATGTAACACATGACCAGACAGAGGCTATGACAATGGCTGACAGAATCGTCGTTATGAAAGACGGTTATATTCAGCAGGTTGATACACCTTCTAATCTTTACGAGCATCCATGCAATATGTTCGTTGCAGGCTTTATCGGCACACCTAGAATGAATTTTTTGAATGCTACATTGGTTGAGAAAAACTCAGTTCTTTGTGCTGAATTTGATAAATATTCTGTAGCTCTTCCTGAGAGAATGCAGAAAGATGAAAAGCTTAAAGCTTACATCGGCAAACAAATTGTTTTCGGTATCCGTCCTGAAGATTTACATGCAAATGCTAAATATGAGAACAAAGACGGTAGCAACAAAGTTGATGTTCATATCGAAATCGCTGAAATGATGGGTTCTGAAATCTATCTTTACAGCGCTATTGACAACGTTAATATTATCGCAAACGTTCCGTCAAACAAAAAAATTCAGAGTGATTCTGATGTTTCGCTGTATATTGATACAGACAGAATTCATTTATTTGACAAAGAAACAGAAGCATTAATTTGCGACTAAAAACTAATTTTAAAGACCAATAACTTTAAGGAGGCAGTAATTATGAGAGCAAGCGGGGTTTTAATGCATATTTCATCGTTGCCCGGGGCTTACGGCATCGGTACATTCGGCGAAAATGCATACTCATTTGTCGACTTTTTATGCGAAAGCGGGCAGACTTACTGGCAATTGCTGCCTCTTTGTCCTACCTCTTACGGCGATTCGCCGTATCAAAGTTTTTCAACCTTTGCAGGAAATCCTTATTTTATCGACCTCGAAACTCTTGAAGAAGAAGGCTATTTAGATGCTGATGAATATAAAGATATAAACTGGGGCGATGATGAAACAAAGGTTGACTACGGCTTGCTTTATACAGAGCGTCATAAAGTTTTCAAAAAGGTTCAGAAACACTTTTTTGAAAATGAGCCGAAGGAATATAAAGAGTTTTGTGAAAAAAGCTCTTCCTGGCTTGATGATTTTGCGCTCTTTATGGCAATTAAGGATTTGTACGACGGTAAATCCTTTGAGGAGTGGGATGATGCGATTCGTCGCAGAGAAAAGAAAGTTTTAGAAGATTACAGAATAAAATGCAGAGAACGTATTGATTATTATAAAATGCTTCAGTTTTTGTTCTTTATGCAATGGAATAAACTGAAAGCTTATGCCAATGATAAAGGTATAAAAATTATAGGTGATTTGCCGATTTATGTGGCACTTGACAGCGCTGATGTGTGGTCGTCTCCTAAGCAGTTTATGCTTGATGAAAATATGCGTCCGATTGAGGTTGCTGGCTGTCCGCCTGATGCTTTTTCAAAAGACGGTCAGTTATGGGGAAATCCGCTTTATAATTGGGATTATATGAAGAAAGATAATTATTCCTGGTGGATCGACAGATTGCAAGCCGCACTTGAAATGTACGATGTTGTGAGAATCGACCATTTCAGAGGTTTTGATTCTTACTATTGCATCAAAGCAGATAGTGAAACCGCTAAAGAAGGCGTATGGCGCGAAGGACCGGGTATGGACTTGTTCAAGGCGTTCAAGGCGCAGCTTGGCAAAGTTCCGATTATCGCTGAGGATTTGGGATTTCTGACAGCAAGCGTGAGAAGATTACTTAAACAGAGTAAATTCCCGGGGATGAAAGTTTTGCAGTTTGCTTTTGATTCGCGTGAAGAAAGTGATTATTTACCGCATAATTATACTCAGAACTGTGTCGTTTATACAGGTACTCACGACAACGATACTGTGCTTGGCTGGCAGAAAACCTCAAAAAGAGCAGATGTAAGATTTGCAAAAAAATATATGAACTGTAAGCGCGACCTTAACTGGGCAATGATTTCTACCGCGCTTTCAAGCGTTGCTGATACCGCGATTATCACTATGCAGGATATTATCGGACTTGGTTCAGAAGGAAGAATGAACACTCCTTCAACATTAGGCGGTAATTGGCAATGGCGAGCATTGAAGAAAGATTTATGTACAGAAAAATTCGATAAACTCTTGTATTATACAAAGTTGTATTCGAGAACGAGAAAGGATTGATAAGCAATGATAAACTTAGAAAAAAGTCTTATTCTGTTTGCGAAACAAAAGTATCAGAAAGAGCTTAAAGACTTATCCGCTAACGAACTTCACAATGTTGTATCTCAGGCAGTTATGGCTGAGATTTCGGACAGATGGGCAACTTCAGAAGTAAAGCATAACGAAAATAAGAGAGCTTACTATCTTTCTGCTGAATTTTTGGTGGGAAGAGCTATATATAACAACCTTTTCTGCTTGAAGAAAAGCGAAGAAGTCGCAGAGATTTTAAAGAAATACGGCAGCGATATTAACCTTATGGAAGAGGTTGAAGATGCAGCACTCGGCAACGGCGGCTTGGGACGTCTTGCAGCTTGTTTCCTTGACAGTGCGGCTACTCTTGCACTTCCGCTTGACGGGTACGGTATCCGCTATAAATTCGGTCTTTTCAAACAGAGCTTTGAAAACGGATTTCAGAAAGAGCATCTTGATGACTGGACACGCTATGGCGACCCTTGGTCAATCCGTAAAGAAGACGAAGCTGTAGAGGTTAAATTCTCTGATGAAACCGTAAAGGCTGTGCCTTATGATATCCCTGTAATCGGTTACAACACCGAAAATATCGGTACTCTCCGTCTTTGGCAGGCTGAGGCGCTCGAAGAGTTCGATTTTGACCTCTTCAATGACCAAAAATATGATAAATCATTAAAGGCTAAAAACAGCGCCGAGAATATTTCACGTGTTCTTTATCCTAATGACAGTACCGATGCCGGTAAATTGCTCCGCTTAAAACAGCAGTATTTCTTCTCATCTGCATCTTTGCAGGATATTTTGAAGAAATTTAAATCCAAACACGGCGATGACTTTAAGAAATTGCCTGAATTTGTTACAATTCAGCTTAATGATACTCACCCTGTAATCTCGATACCCGAGCTTATCAGATTATTAGCGCTCGAAGGCGTAAAATTTGATGAAGCATTCAAAATCGTCTGCGAGGTATTTAATTACACCAACCATACAATTATGCAGGAAGCACTTGAAAAATGGGATATGAAATTTGTAAGAAAAATTTCTCCTGATGTTGCGGCGATCGTTAAGAAAATCGATGCAAAATTCAAGGCTGAGCTTAAAAAAGCTGGTTTTCCTGAAGAATTACGTCCACAGGTTGATATCATTCAGGGCAAAACAGTTCATATGGCTTATCTTGCTTGTTATTGCTCAAAATATATCAACGGTGTTGCAAGAATCCATTCGGAAATTTTAAAAGACGATGTTCTTAAATGTTGGTATGAGATGACTCCGGAAAAATTCCAGAATAAGACTAACGGTATCACTCAGCGTCGCTGGATAGGACTTTGTAATCCTGAA
>JBGVHY010000036.1:0-3775 GCA_045122755.1 Acutalibacteraceae bacterium
ATATCGGTTCAGGGGATAAAAACAATCAAGTTAGAATTGGTATTACTGATTTATCAAAAAGTGATTTAATAATTACTCTTTTAACAAATAATATAAAATCTTTCGATGAAAAAGCAGTTTGCATAGAAAAGACAGAAGAAGCAGTTGAAGATGCACAGCGATCTTTCCCAGGAAGACAAGTGTATTGGAGAGAAGGCACAACTTTACATTTAGGCACATCTGGATTTAATGCAAAAAATAAAAGTACTGGTAAATATGGTATTGTAACTGCTGCTCATGTTGCACAACAAGGCGAGACTTTGTATAATACAAATGATGTTGCAATCGGTCAACCAAGTCATTGGCAATATGCAAATAGTATGGATGCGGCATTTATTCCGTTTAATGATGGTTTTTCTCCGTCTGTAGCTATAGATGGTAATACAAATAATAAAATAAGCACAAGGGTAAAGAAATGAAAAATAGATTTATATATTTGATATTAGTGTTTGTTCTTATATTGACTTCGTGTTCTTCTGTTAAGCAAAGCGATGTGTCGTTAACTTTGGAAAACAGTGTTTTGCCTGTTGGAACAAAAAGTATTGTGATCAAATGGAATAACAATACTGACAGTACGATTTTATTTGGCGAGGAGTTTGGCATAGAGCAGAAAGAAAATGGCGAATGGGTGAGATTACATTATTCTGATAATTATGTTTTTGATGATGTTGGAATAACTTTATTACCAAAGTCTGAAAAAGAACAATGTTATGATTTAATAGCTTTTTTTGGCAAAGATTTGCCGGAAGGCGAGTATAGAATAAGAGCTAACTATAGTTTTGATGATGGCAAAGATTATACTGAGAAAGATTATTATGTTGTTTACGCCGAATTTACTTTAAAATAAAAACACAAAACCGCGGAGAGAAAAACTCCGCGGTTTTTATATGCTTTAAATTAGTTTTTAGCTTCTGCTAAAAATGCATTAAGTTTTGCAACTAATTCTTCAGGATCAACGCCGTGAACTGCGCAAGCATCTTCGATTGATTCGCCGCGAGAAGCCGGACAACCAAGACAATGCATACCCATTTCTAAAAAGTATGGTGCAGTGTCAGCGTTAAAATCAAGAATATCGCCGATAATTGTATCTTTTGTTACAACCATTTTAATATACCTCCGTATAAATTTTTGTTTTATATTTTTACAATGCTTTCAAAAAATTCTCTGCCTTTCGGCATGATTTTCGGTGTAAGCATTGAATAAAAATCTGTGTAGTAAGCCTCTTTTTCAAAATATTCTCTTGCTTTATCCGATACCTTTTTAGCCTCCGAATATGAGGTTACTAACGGTAAAGAAGCGGTGGATTTCATTTTAGATAGCAGTTCTTTTCCGTTCTCAGAAAAGCCTAAAACCCTTATATATGGCGGGTTTTCGTATTTAAAAATCCCGAGTGCGGCATTCATTACAAGCCTGCGTATTCGAGCTAATGTGTACCTCTTGGTTTTTGACAGCGCATAAAGCGACTCTAAACTGTCAGCCTCTCTTACCGCGTCATAAAGGCGGTTGTGAAAGCCTTCCGAAATGTCGGCTAACTGCGAAAAATCTTTTTTCTTCAAACTTCGCAAGGCTGATAATATAACGCGTTGTTCAATTTGCGAAAAAACGGGAAATTTTCGCGTTTTTTTCGCGTTTTTTAGCTCAAAAAGCGTAGTTTCAGGCACAAAATTATCATAATTTTCGTCTTGTTTTATCATTTCGCGAATACTTGAGGCACTCGCAAAATGCTTTACTGTTTCGGTATCATTATGCCCGACACCCTCACGTTTTATTGCAAACGGTTTTATGTTGCTTTTTAAGGATTTCAGTGCCCGTAAATATTCAATTCCGAGTACGTCATTCGGATTTTTAAGGACAGATGAATATTCGTCACCGTAAAGCTCTTTTACCGCATTTTCACGAGCGGCGGCATAAGTTACACCTTCGCTTAAAAATTCCTTTAATTTTTCATCAACCGAAATATCATCAAGAATTTTTTCAGCGAGAGTAATCAGCTTTTCTGTTTCGCCTGTTTCACTGCCGAAACAGAGGTTGTCCACAACCCCTGTGTTGTCGAGGATTTTAGCGGCTGCAAATCCATATTTTTCAGCAGGTGCGAGACAATAGCAGGTCGGAATCTCAAGCACTAAATCAGCGCCGCCTTTCAGCGCCGCCGCGGTGCGCACCCATTTGTCAGCGATTGCCGCATCACCGCGCTGAACATAATTTCCGCTCATAGCGGTTACGATATGGGTAAAACCTTGTTCGCGCAAGGTATCAATCTGGAATTTATGACCAAAGTGAAACGGGTTGTATTCAGCAACTATTCCTGCAACTTTCATAATTTTATCAATTCTCCGCAATTAAACTCTCGTGACGGGTGCAGCGAAACTTCGTCCCGATACTTTGTACTCGTATTATGTAAAGAAAACCGTTAAAAATTCATCGCGCAAGCGATACATATTGTATTATTTTTTCTAAGCGTGTGTATTTTACACACGCTTTTGTATATAATAACATCTTTTTAAAGATTTTTCAATGATTTCAATAGACTTTTTAGAAAAACTGTGCTAAAATAAAATGTAATTAAATTTTTTCGGAGGTAAAAATAAATGGGCAAGACTATTGCAGAAAAAATTATCGAAGCACATTTAGTGTGCGGTGAAATGAAAAAAGGCGAAGATATCGGTATCCGTATTGACCAGACTTTGACTCAGGACGCTACCGGTACAATGGCTTATCTTGAATTTGAGGCTATGGGTGTAAAACGCGTTAAAACTGAGCGTTCGGTTGCTTACATCGACCACAACACACTCCAGACAGGCTTTGAAAATATGGACGACCACCGTTTTATCGGCTCAATTGCTAAAAAACACGGTATCTATTTCTCGCGACCGGGTAACGGTATCTGCCATCAGGTACATCTTGAGAGATTCGGTATTCCGGGTAAAACTCTTATTGGTTCTGACTCTCACACACCTACAGGCGGCGGTATCGGTATGCTTGCATTCGGTGCAGGCGGTCTTGATGTTGCTGTTGCTATGGGCGGCGGTGAATATCATATCACAATGCCGAAAATGACAAGAATTAACCTTTCGGGTAAACTTCCACCTTACGTTTCAGCTAAGGACGTTATCTTGGAAGTTCTACGCATTATGTCTGTTAAAGGCGGCGTAGGCAAAATCGTTGAGTACGGCGGTGAAGGCGTCAAAACCTTGAGCGTTCCTGAGCGTGCAACTATTACAAATATGGGCGCTGAGCTCGGCGCGTCTACTTCTGTTTTCCCTGCTGATGAGGTTACTCGCGAATTCTTAAAAGCACAGGGCAGAGAGGAAGATTATACCCCGGTTTTCGCTGATGAAGACGCAGTTTATGACGAAGTTATCGACATTGATTTGTCAGCACTTAAAGCTGCAGCAGCTATGCCTCATATGCCTGATAACGTAAAATCAGTTGAAGAAATCGGTCAGATTAAAGTCGACCAGGTGCTTATCGGCTCTTGTACAAACTCATCGCTTCGCGATTTGTTAAGAGTTGCACAGATTCTTAAAGGTAAAACAGTTCACCCTGATGTTTCAGTTGGTATCGCCCCAGGTTCAAAACAGGTGTTTACAATGCTCGCTGAATGTGGAGCGCTTGCAGACCTCATTTCAGCAGGTTGCCGTATCTTAGAATGTGCATGCGGCCCTTGTATCGGTATGGGTCAGTCTCCTAACTCAAAGGGTATCTCTTTACGTACATTCAACCGTAACTTTGAAGG
>JBGVHY010000037.1:0-3122 GCA_045122755.1 Acutalibacteraceae bacterium
GCTGTTCACAGCAGAAAATATAATAATTTTCCGATGCGTCCGCTCGGTTGGAAGTCGCCAAAAGAAGTGTTAAATCACTTCTTAACCACTGGTGAAGTTTTTTCTACTTAATTTTGTAACATATCATTGACAAACCTACATATTTAATATAATAATGTAATAAAGTGATAAAGCCGCTTAAAAAATATTTTTATAATTTTTTAAAAAAACTATTGACAAATTTGAAAAGTTGTGTATAATGATAATAGTAATTATTACTATTAAGTGTGATTCAACTAAATTTAGTAAGGAGTGGCATAATGAATGCAGCGAAAAGATTTTCAAAACAACGCTTTGCTGTTTTGAATGAGCTTTCAAAGCTTAATACCCACCCCACTGCTGATGAGATTTACGAGATTGTTAAAAAAACCATACCGAATATATCTCTTGGAACGGTTTACAGAAATCTAAACAATCTCTGTGATGAAGGAACGGTTTTAAAGTTTACAACCGACGGCAAAGAGCGTTTTGATGCAAATATCAAGCCTCATATTCATCTTTGCTGCGAAAAATGCGGTGAAATATCCGATGTTTTCAATGAATTCAGCGCTTATACCAATGAGCTTCTGAATAATAAGACGTTTAAAATCAATAATATCATAATCAGCGGAATGTGTAAAAATTGTCAAATTTAAAAGAATAAAATATAAGGAGGTTGTTCTGCTGTGAAAAAATTTGTATGTGTAGTATGCGGTTATGAGCATGAAGGCGATGCACCGCCTGAGGTTTGTCCTCTCTGCGGCGTAGGCCCTGAAGACTTTGAAGAAGTTGAAGAATAAAATTTATAAATCTTGTATTAAATTAAAAATTTAAAAAATATATTACTTTACGGAGGTAATTTGTTATGAAAAAATTTGTATGTTCAGTTTGCGGTTATGTTCACGAGGGAGATTCAGCTCCTGAAAAATGCCCACAGTGCGGTGTTCCTGCTGAGAAATTCAACGAAGCAGTTGACACAGAAAAAGTTGTTTGGGCAGACGAGCACAGATTAGGCGTTGCTCAGGGTCTTGACGAAGAAATCGTTGCAGGACTTAGAGAGAACTTTATGGGTGAATGTACCGAGGTCGGTATGTACCTTGCTATGGCTAGAGTTGCAATTCGGGAGGGTTATCCTGAAATCGGCGCTTTCTACAAGGAAGCAGCTTTTGAAGAAGCAGAACACGCTGCTAAATTTGCAGAACTCCTCGGCGAAGTTGTAACAGATTCTACTAAGAAAAACCTTGAACTTCGTTGGATGGCTGAACATGGCGCTACAGACGGCAAAATGAAGATTGCTAAGCGTGCTAAAGAGCTTGGCTACGATGCAATTCACGATACTGTTCACGAGATGGCTAAAGACGAAGCTCGTCACGGCTGCGGCTTCAAAGGCTTGCTCGACAGATACTTCGGCTAATAAAAACATATAAACTTTTAAGCGGTCGTGTAAATAGTGCACGACCGCGTTTTTATACAGAAAGGAGCATTACATATGTTGGATAAAAAGGTAATAGAATTATTAAATGACCAGATAAATAAAGAACTATACAGCGCTTACTTATATCTTGATATGGCGAACTATTTTGTTGATATTGACCTTGACGGGTTTGCAAACTGGTACAATATTCAGGCACAGGAAGAGCGCGACCACGCTATGCTTTTTGTAAAATATCTTCAGAATAACGGTGTAAAAGTTACTCTTGAGGCAATTGCAAAGCCTGATGTTGTTTTTGAAAAACCAATTGACCCGCTTATTGCAGGCGCAAAGCACGAGCGTTATGTAACCGATCTTATTCATAATATTTACGACGCTGCTTATTCAATAAAGGATTTCCGCACAATGCAGTTCCTTGATTGGTTTGTAAAGGAGCAGGGCGAGGAAGAAACAAATGCCGATACATTGATTAACAAGTTCAATCTTTTCGGTGATGACCCTAAGAGCTTGTACCTTCTCGACCAAGAACTCGGCGCAAGAGTTTATACTCCAACTACTTTTGAGCCGTAAAGCAGATTTTGATTTTGATTTAGATATTTTAATTCCTCTCTAATATACAAACAAAACGGTTGACAACAAATCAGTCAACCGTTTTGTTTTATTTATTAAGAAAAACTGTGAGAGAAAAATCTCTCACAGTTTTTATAAACTCAAATTATTTTACTTTAACTTTTTTAAGTTTTGTCCAAGCGCTGTAAGCTTTAAGTGAGCCTGATTTAACCATAGCTCTTACCTGCACCTGAGTTTTGCCTTTTTTGAGCTTTTTAATAACTTTATTAGCTGATTTTGCAGTATTGTAAGTCTTAGTCTTCCACTTCTTACCAACTTTGTATTTAACCTGGAAGCCTGTAGCACCTGCAACGGCTGTGTATTTAACGGTAATTTTCTTTTTACCGCCAACATATTTAACCTTTGGTGCTTTGAGTTTTAACTGAGCAATTGTTTCAGTTTTGATTACTTTCTTACAGCTTGTGCAAACAGTCTCTTTTTTACCTGCTGCAAAGTATGTTGCAGGTGTAGTTTTAACTGTAGTAGCTGAATGAACGCAAGCGCCGTTAACTGTTACAGAGATATAATCTGTGTAGTCGCCTGCTTTATTTTCAGTATTAGTACCTTTAACTCTGAATTTATATGTGCCTGCAGGGAGATTCTTGATTGTAGCAGAGTTAGTAGCAACAGTTACACTGTGTTTACCTGTTGACTCATGAACAAAGAAGCTCTTAGCTTTACCGCCTGTAGCTGTCCAAGTAAGAGTTACATTTGAACCTGAAACAGATGCTTTAAGATTTGAGCAATATATAGGTTGCTCATCAGATTTCTTTACAATCGGAATCGGGTTGTAAGAAGTACCGTCTTTTTTGATTGGGCAGTGGTTTTCATCTCTCTTAAGGTCGCCGTAACCAAGTTCACCGTATACAGGTAAGTTATCGTCGTTCTCAGTCTGAACCAATTCTTCCCACTGGAAGTCTTCAGTGTTAAGAGTGCCTAATGTAAATGATGAAGGATCGAGCATAGTTGATGCATCGAAGCCCTGATAACTGAATCTGTCATAGCTTTCAAAACCAGGGATATTTTCAACATAGAAAGGTGAATAGTAAACGTCTACAAGTGC
>JBGVHY010000038.1:0-2735 GCA_045122755.1 Acutalibacteraceae bacterium
AGGTTGCCACGGCGCTCAAATTCAGCGATATTTACACCTTCAGCCAGATGTTTAAAAAAGAAATCGGCATTTCGCCTAAGAAGTATATGGATAGCTTGATGAAATAAAATGATATAAGCCTTGCTTATACCTAACCTCAGAAACATTAACGCTGTGAACTATTGACTTGAAAAAACAGGCATAATATAATTAAAGTATCTTAATTCATAAGGAGTACTTATTATGCTTACATCAATTTCAGGTATCAACTGGGGCGACGAAGGCAAAGGCAGAATGGTTGACCTTTTGTCTGAGGATTATGACATTGTTTGCCGTTATCAGGGTGGTAACAATGCAGGTCACACAGTAATCAACCATCTCGGTGAATTTATCTTAAACCTCTTGCCGTCAGGTATTTTGAGAGAAAACGTTGTCAACGTAATGGGCAGCGGTATGGTTATTGACATTGAGCATTTATCAAAAGAGGTTGCTAACCTTACTAAAGCAGGCGTAAAAATCTCACCTGAAAATTTAAAAATCAGCAACCGCGCTATTATTACTCTTCCTTATCACGTTATGCAAGACTGTCTTGAAGAAGAGCGTCTCGGCGATGCTAAATATGGCTCAACTCGCCGTGGTATTGCTCCTGTTTACGGTGATAAATATCTTAAAAAATGCATCCGTATGGGTGATTTACTCCATAAAGACAGCTTAAAGAAGCGTCTTGAAGGAATTATTGATTGGAAAAATCTCACCTTAACTGGTGTTTACGGTGCTGAACCTGTAACGGTCGAAAGCATTTACAACTGGTTAGTTGAATTTGGCGAACAGTTTATTCCATACATCGCTGATACAGGAATTTATCTTAACAATGCAGTAAAAGAAGATAAAAAGATTATGTTCGAGGCTCAGCTCGGCGCACTCAGAGATATCGATTTCGGTATTTACCCTTATACTTCATCTTCACCGACAATCGCGGCTTACGGCCCTATCGGTGCAGGTATCCCCGGCAAGCGCCTTGACTTATCCATAGGTATTATGAAAGCATATTCAACCTGTGTTGGCGAAGGTCCGTTTACCGCTGAAATGTTCGGCGAAGAGGCTGACAAGCTCCGCGAGGCAGGTGGCGAATACGGCGCTGCAACAGGCAGACCAAGACGTGTAGGACCGTTTGACGTTGTTGCATCAAGATACGGCGTCCAGGTTCAGGGTTCTGACTGTCTTGCAATCACAAAGATGGATATTCTTTCGTGCTATGAAAAAATTCCTGTTTGCGTTGCTTATGAGCTTAACGGCGAGCGTATTGACTACTTCCCTTACGGCGACGACCTTGACAATGCAAAGCCGATTATTGAGTATGTTGATGGCTGGAACTGCGATATTAACAAATGCAGAACTGTTGAGGATTTGCCGAAAGCTGCTTATGATTATGTAAAATATATTGAAAAAGCAGTAGGCTGCCCGATTAAATATATCTCAGTAGGCGCTTCACGCGAAGATTATATTGAAGTAAAATAAGTTTTAAAAAGAACAATCCCGCAAAAGATAATTCTTTTGCGGGATTTTATTTTAATTATTGATTGTTTCCATTAAAGTTACTATTTGAATTGCCTGAATTTCCGTTTGAGTTTTCATTCGCATTTCCATTGGAGTTGTTATCCGAGCTGCCTGCGGAACTGTCTTCGGAACTGTTATCTGAACCATCATCAGCATTTTCCTCTATACCGCCTGTTATTCCATCTTCGGACGGCAGGAAGTAATCAGGGTTAAACTTATTCGCTTTTGATTCTTCCCAATTCTCAGACCATATCCAGTTTTCATAATGGAACATATGACCGAATGATTTTACTGAGTTACTTACAAGTTTTGAATACATTGCAACAAGCTGGTCTTTTACCGCAGCATCTTCTTCGCTTATCTGCAAACCCGGAATCGTTTGCTTAGGGGTATAATAATGACCGAAATAAAAAAGCGGTGTATCTTTATTAAGTTTATTCAGCTTTTCCGAATTATAAACGGTTGAAACAATATTATTTACTATTTTATGATGAGATTTTGAATACTCGCCGTCAGGGTTATGTGTAACAACTACATCCCATTTTTTATAACTCAGCAATAACTCGATATCTTTCTGAGCACCTGTTTTACAAGTAGTCCAATTGTCCGCCTCATATTTTATCTTTTTGTCACTCGTCCACCAACTTTTACGAACATCAGGATAGGATAAAATCAGGAATTTATCATTAGTAGCTTCCATAACTCTCTGCAAATCGTCGGATCTTACTTTACTCCATGCATTTGTCATTACAACTACCAAATAATTTGAATTGAGCGAAGTACCGCTTGATTTAAACGGCTCTGTATTCTCAAGATAATCTGAATTAAACAAATGCGCACCGCCCCAGAAGGTTTCATCATCAGGGTGAGCTACAATCATAAGATTGTCCGTTGTAAGTAAATTTAATGAATCAAGCGTCTGCTTGGTTAAAAATCCGCTGTTATCAGTTATCTGCAATTCATAAGTAGCAACAAGCTTTTTATTATAAGCGGAAGTAGCGGTAATCAGCACATACTCAGTAGGAATAAGAGCGGTTACAACGCCGTTTTTATCAACAGTTGCTTTCGTTTTATCGCTTGTTGTCCAATTAATTTTCTTATTAGAAGCATTTGCAGGTGAAACAGTCGCCGAAAGCTTTAAGGTCTTGCCCTTTTCAACTTGCAAGCCCTTAGCAGTTGTTATTTTAATGCCTGTTGTG
>JBGVHY010000039.1:0-5198 GCA_045122755.1 Acutalibacteraceae bacterium
AAAATCCAGCAGTTACAGCAGTATGGAACGAAAAAAATGTTACATTTGATAATAATAGCAGCATCACAATCAGCCGCAATACAAACGGTGACCGTGAACTTGTTCTTTATTACACGCTTGACTTAAAAAACAACGATGCAAGTATAAAGAACAATATTAAATGGGTTTCTGAAAACGAGAATAAAGTTACTGTAGCAGTAAACGGTAATAAGCTTACTGTAAAAGCCGTGACAAACTTTGAAGGTCAGGGCGAGGCAAAGGTTAACTGTAAATACGGCGACGTAACATTGTATTCTTTGAACTTTGCTTATTACGAACTTAGCAAACCTACCAGCGTGACGACATCGGTTCAGAGTAAATCTTCAGTAAAAATCAGCTGGAATGAAGTTCTTTATGCTAAATATTACGAGGTTAAGGATATAACCAACGGCAAGGTATATGTCGTTTCTAAAAACAGCTTAGTTGTAAAAGGTCTTAAAGCCGGTACCTCTTATGAATTCAGCGTAAGAGCTTATTATGTAGGTGCACGCTCAAAAATCAACTACTATAGCGATAGCGTTATCGTAACTAGAAAAGTTGCACCGTCTAAAGTTGCAAAACTTTCTGTAAAACGTGCTAAGAATAAAAAATCCGCTACTGTAAAATGGACGAAGGTCAAAGGCGCTTCAGGCTATGAAGTAAGCATCAAGAAAAACGGTAAATGGATTAAAAAGACTACAAAGAAAATAACTGTTAAGTTTGCAGGGTTAAGTGCCGGCAAAAAATATAAAGTAAGGGTGAGAGCATACTTCAATAAGAAAGTTTACGGCGCTTACATATCAAAAACAGTTAAAAAGTAAGTATAAACAAAATCTTGATAGGTATAATGAACTGCCTAGAATTGATAAGCACCTCCAAAAGTTAGACACTTTTGGAGGTGCTTATTTTTTATGATTTTACCACTATATAGTTAAAAAATCAACCGAAAATTAAGTTTATGAGAAAACAAAGTGTAAGTCCGCAGAGCGTAGGCAGGACAGCGGCAAATATGCTCCATTTCAAACTGCCTGTTTCGCGTTTTATTGTCATCAGCGTTGTCGAGCAGGGCCAATGCAAAATCGAAAAAATAATAGTGCAAACCGCGGTTGTCAGCGTCCAGCCGTTAGCTGAAAACAACTCTTTCAGCTGTAAAATTGAATCGAATTCTATTAAAGTACCTTGCGAGAGATATGCCATAATTATTATCGGGATTACAATTTCATTTGCAGGAAAACCGAGTATAAAAGCGATTAAAATTACGCCGTCAAGCCCGAAAACGCGCGCAAAAGGATCTAAAAAAGCGGAGCAAATACTAAGCAGACTGTTACCGTCTATCGTTACGTTTGCCATTATCCAGATGAGCGCACCTGCAGGTGCGGCAACTGCCGCGGCACGTGAGAGCACAAACAGCGTTCTGTCAAAAATCGAGCGAACTATAACCTTGCCTATCTGCGGTTTGCGGTAGGAGGGAAGCTCAAGCGTAAACGATGAGGGGACACCTTTGAGCACCGTTTGCGAGAGCAGTTTTGTAGCCGCAAAAGTCATAAAAATTCCGAAAAGTATGACTAAAGTGAGTATCAGCGCCGAGTAAACCGAGGAAAAAATCCCGCCCGATGCACCGATAAAGAACATTGTTATTATGCTTATCAGCATAGGAAATCTGCCATTGCAGGGGACAAAGCTGTTTGTAAGTATTGCGAGCAGCCGCTCACGCGGTGAGTCAATAATTCTGCACCCTACAACGCCTGCCGCATTGCACCCAAATCCCATACACATAGTTAGAGCTTGCTTGCCGCAGGCATTACAACGCTTAAACGGCTTATCGAGATTGTAGGCTATCCTCGGAAGAAACCCTGCATCTTCGAGCAATGTAAAAAGTGGAAAAAATATCGCCATCGGCGGCAGCATTACCGATACCACCCAGGCAAGTACACGATACATTCCGAGCACTAAAATCCCATGCAGCCAATCGGGTGCGCCGAGATACATAAACAAATCGGTCAGTCTATCCTGTATGTAAAATAATGCTGATGCAAGCCATTCGGACGGATAATTTGCGCCTGCGATTGTAAACCAGAAGATTACCGCAAGGCTTAAAAGCATTATCGGATAACCTGTTCGCTTTGAGGTCAGAATTTTATCGATTTTTCGGTCAGCGGTGTTGTATTCTTTCTTATCATAGGTGATTATTCCGTCGGTTATTGATTCGGCGTTGCTCACAAGCGCCGATACAATTTCGTCTTTGAGCTTTTCGCTGTCAATTCCGTTTGCTGTGAGAATAGCTTCTGCTTTTTGTATTGCGGTTTTTATGTCGGGATTTTTAAAAAAATCAATGCCGAGATATTTTTTTAGTTCAGCCTTGAGCGTGCTGTCATTTTCGAGTAGTTTAAGGCTGAGCCACCGCTTATCAATGCTTTTACAGTCGTAATTCTGCAAAGCCTTTTCTGTTGTGTTTATAGCTGTTTCAAGCGTTTTATCATAAGTGACACGGTAAACGGATTTGCGCTCGCAATCTGCGATTTTATCCATTTGCTCGGTTAACGCGGTAAGCGTTTTTTTTCGTTTTGCCGTAACACCGACAACAGGAATGCCCAGCCGTTTCGATAAGAGCTTTAAATCAAGTCTTATACCTTTGCGTTTAGCCTCATCTAAAAGATTGATGCACAAAATTACATTTTTATGTATCTCCATCGTCTGCAAACATAGGTTTAAATTACGCTCTAGGCAGGTTGCATCGCAGACAACCACGACCGCATCAGGGTGATTAAAGCAAATAAAATTCCGCGCGACTTCCTCTTCGGCGGAATGAGCCATCAGCGAATATGTACCGGGGATATCTACAAGCACAAAAGTATTCTCTTTTGTGCTGAAGTATCCCTGTGCGCTTGTGACTGTCTTGCCAGGCCAGTTGCCTGTGTGCTGATTCATTCCCGTAAGCGCATTAAAAACCGTACTTTTTCCGACATTCGGATTGCCTGCAAGAGCGATGACTTTATCGGCGTCGTTATCAATAAAATTCATAGTCTTACACCTCAAAATTTTCTGATTAATATGTTTGCACAATCCTCTGAACGTATCGCGATAACCGCGCCTCTGATTAGAAACGCGATAGGGTCATCGAGTACGCTTCTGCCGACACATTCAACTCTTGTTCCGCTTGTAAGTCCTATATCCAGTAAGCGTCTGCGCATATTTCCCTCGGTATTAAGCGTAGTTATTATTGCGCAATCTCCTGTATTCAAATCATTCAAATTCATTTTATTTCACCGTAAATTTGCTTTTTTATAACTATACTATTCATCATTCTGTTTTGCGTTACTGGGATAAAAAACTAAAAGTTAAAAAAATTATATATTTTTCCTAAAAATAATAAGTATATTACTTGACTTTTAAATTTTATTGGTAGTATAATGCAAAAGACTAAGACTATATAATTGGAGTACATTATTATGATGGTAGACATAGAGAAAACAATGAAAAGCTTCTATGACCAGAAGGATTTCATGGAAGATAAAATCAAAAGCGGAATTGAAGCTAACCGCAAGGGTTGGTTTAAGATTAATTTTATTGACAGCGAAGGAAAACCTTTAAAAGGCGGTAAAGTAACTGTTACTCAGAAAACGAGCGAGTTTAAATTCGGTTGCAACGCTTTCAAATTAGGCTGTTTTAAGAAGGACGAGCACAATGCCGATTACGAGGAAAAGATAAAAAAGCTTTTCAATATGGTAACTCTGCCGATTTATTGGGACGCTTTTGAGCCTGAGGACGGCATGATGAGATTTGACAAAAATTCTCCGTTTATCGACCGCCGTATTCCGCCTGAGGTTGGTCTGGAGTTTTGTAAAAAGAATGGCATTGAGGCAAAAGGTCATCCTCTTTTCTGGCATCCGATGTTGCCTGAGTGGTTGCCTGATGATTTTGATAAAATTAAGCCTTATTGGACACGCCGCCTTGAAGAAATAGCAAAACGTTATGACGGCGTTATTAGAGAGTTTGACTGTATTAATGAGTGCGTTTCCGTTCCAATATTCCACCGAGAGCGAATTCCGAATGAGGGTACATACCGCAACCAGAAGCCTATCGACGGCAGATTCCCTGAATGGGCATTTAAGCAGACTGCGCATTATTTCAAAAAATCAAAATTAGTTATTAATGAAACTGCAGGACCTTGGGCTGACCAGTACAGAGATGCGCTTTCGGCTTACTATCTGCTTATTGAAAACTTGCTTAATAAGGGCTGTCAGATCGACGTTATCGGTTTGCAGTATCATAATTTCAATACACCTGAAACAATGCCTGAATTAGCTGAGGAATTTTATAATCCAATGAGATTGTTCAGGGTTATGGATTTGTATTCACGTTTCGGCAAACCGCTTTCGGTTTCTGAGATTACAATTCCTGGCGCTGATGAGGAGCTGCAGGCTGAGATTGTTAAAAATCTTTATTCAATCTGGTTCTCTTCTGCTAATATGGAATCAATTATTTATTGGAATCTCGGCGACAACTGCGCTATTACCAATGACGACCACGAAGGTTGGTCAGAGGATATTTACAAGAGCGGTTTCTTTAGAAATGACTTTACTAATAAGCCGGCTTATGATGTGCTCGACCAGCTTATTAATAAAGAATGGCGCACAAATCTTTGCTATGATGAAACTAAAGAAAATACAATGTTTAAAGCGTTCTACGGCGATTACGAAGTATCGGTTGAACGTGACGGCAAAAAGGTAACAAGAAATCTTCATCTTAGCAAAAACGGTTGGGAAGAATTTAATTTTATATTTTAGAATTAAAAATAAAGCAGACAGGTTGTTATATTGACCCGTCTGCTTTTGTATACTTGGAATTTTAAATTTTTGTTTCTCTCAAAGAGGAAGATTTTTAAGCTTTGTATAAATGTCTTCGGCTATGCCGCCGATTTTTTTGCTTTCTGCCTTTGTACAGGTGGAAAGTTTTTTTAATTTTGGCTTACCCCAAATGTCAAAAAAACGCGGACCAATCCATTCGTGATAATTACAATCTGTAAACAAACCTTCTGCGATGCTTAGCATCGCTTTTTTAGGTTTTTGAAAAATTATCTTCATCGGATGTTTTATTATCGCAAAAATCAGTTTCGGATAATGCGCGGTTATATTTGTAAAAGTAATTCCCGGGTGAGTTACCGAGAGTTTAACTTTTTT
>JBGVHY010000040.1:0-3306 GCA_045122755.1 Acutalibacteraceae bacterium
ACAGCATTGTTTGTGTTACAGTTTTCATGACGAATGGTTAATCCTCCTGTCTGTTTTGTCTCGCAACTTAACTGTAACACAGGATTTCCCATTCGTCATCTATTTTTTCTTATTCTGTAACACATCTATTGTAATCCTACATAATTATAATCTTGTTCTTTAATTTCGCACTTTGGTCTAGTATATGTGAATATCGTGCCATTATGACATACAACAACACCCATAGACTGATTACTTCTTTTAGCTATTGCATTTAAATCTGCAAGGCTCGGAACATGACTGTAAGGATGATTATGAATACCAATTAAATCTAAATCAGGATTATTTAAAGCTTCTTTCATTTTATCCGTTAAAGCAACTTTTAATTTAACATTTGATGTAGTATTAAAGCCTTCAATGTTGCCTGTTTTAGCATTTATAAGATACATACTTTCATAGAATGTACCATCTCTATGTTTTAACACTTGTTCTGACACGTTTCTAATGGCATCGTTTACACTATCATTATCTGTAATTTTATTAAAATTATTATGCCACTTCTCACTATTTACAGAGCCCCATTTTACTTTTGTTAATTCAATATTTTGATAATCTGCTTTAGTGCGTATCTCAGTTTCATTCTTTAGTTTCCATTTGCCTTTACCAACATTGCCTAAGCCATCACCATAAATACGTTCTCGTTGTTGTGGCAAGTCCATAGCCTTTGAGAATTGCGCGTATTCTTGTGATAGACCGCGGTATCTTGCTCTTGCGATAATGATATCATCTTCATCTGCACCGCCATCCTGTAATAACTTAATTTTCTGCCTTTGTGCTCTCATAGCAGTTTCGAGATGTCTTTGCCTTTGCGTTGCTTCATAAGCAGTATATTTTTTACCGTAATAATCTCTTGGTGTATTCTCCTGTTCATTCATCTGCTTTAATTGTTCATCAGGATAAGTCGGAACAGAAACGTCAAATACACTGTCGGCAATTTGCATTTGAAATTTAATTATTTATTATAAAAGTTAATGAGCTGTGCAGCTTACCTGCACAACTCATTTTATACATAAAATTAAAAACTCACTTATTTCATGCTGTTTTCATAAGATTCGATCATTTTCTTAACCATCTGACCGCCTACTGAACCAGCCTGACGAGAAGTCAAGTCGCCATTATATCCCTGTTTGAGGTTCACGCCTACTTCGTTTGCGGCTTCCATCTTGAACTTATCAAGCGCTTCTCTTGCCTGTGGTACTAAAGACTGTTTTGCCATTACTTTTTCACTCCTTTTTGAAAAACTGTTTTCTTGCGTTTGCAATATTATTTTTGTCTGTTAATCAAAATTTATAAGTGAAAAAAATTGGTCAATTTTAAGGCAATTTTATTTATAAAAACTACTCAATTTTTCAAGATGATTTTTAAAATCATCGACAATATTTTGCGGTGAAATTATCTTGATTTTACCGCTGAATGAAGTTACCCATCCGAAAAACTGCGGTGAAACCGCGATGTCAACCGACACATCGAAAGTATCTTCGGTTTTATTTGAAATAAAAACATTTTTTCCGAATCTGTCAAGAATAACTCCTATTAAATCAGAATCTACTCTTAGTTTGATTTTCTGTTCTTCCCCGCCAAACATTGAGAAAAACTTTTTGCTATATTTACCAAGGTCAATTTTTTTAAATTCATTTTCTCCGTTTCGGGTTTCATCAGTCATACGTATATCAACAATTTTATCAACACGAAAATGTTTGAAAATTTCACTTTCGGAGTCATATCCCAAAAGATAATAATTCTGCTCCTCAAGCAACAGCGCGTACGGACTTATTGTATAACGCTCGCCGTTTTTTCTAAAAACCTCTGAACCGTCAACGGAATATGTAACATATTTAAATGTAATCTTAACATTTTCTGAAATCGCATTGTGAATCTCATCAATTGTTCTATAAATTGATTCATTCATATTTTTAACTCTGTTTGCAACAAAAACCTGACGCTGCAAAGATGCGCCCTGAGTTTTACTGCAAAGCGATTCAAGCTTTTTAATCAAAGAAGCAGATTTTTTAACAGTAAGGAACTTTGAAGACTGAACGCTGTCAACCAAGAGTTTTAATTCAGGAAGTTCAAAAGTACGCTCTCCTATATAATATCTGTTGGAATCTGTCTTTTCGGTGATTATATCAAGTCCGTAAAATTTCAAACATTCAATGTCATCATAAATTGACTTTCTTTCGGCGTTAATTCCGTACTCTGCCAATTTTTCAATTATTTCTTTAGTGGATAGCTTATTATAATCATCTGTGTAACCTTCGAGGATTTCTTTAAGATACAGTAATTTTAATTTTTGATTTCGGGATTTAGGCATAATTTGACCTCCTTTTTTAATAGTATAACATATAGAAAATTTTATCGCAATATGAATTGAGGAAAAATATGTTTTGCACCGTCTGTCTTGAAGAAAGTAAAAAAAGATTTTGCAGAAATCTTATTATCGAGGAAAAGCAAATTGGAGAAATTACATTTATAAAAGCTACCGTTCGCAAAGAATCAGCCTTAAAAAGATTTGAAAAAAAGCTTAAAAAGCGAGCAGATACTGTTATTTTATCAGACAATCTCAAAGGTTATGAGTTTAAAAACTTAAAAGTATATAACAATGATTCCTTTATGAAAAGTATTGCAAAGTACACTTTTAAAAATATTATCCGACTTTCAAAAATTACGCCGAATAAACTATGTGTTTGCATTTGTGATAAATATTTTGAGTTTTCTGAATTAGTTTATTCGCTTGCGAATCAAGTATCAGTTTTAAAAATTATTACTGACGAGAAACAAAAATACCAAGATCTAAGTAACAAAATTTATGATGAATTCGGTATGGAATTGATACTTACCGAGCAAGCAGATACCGCTGATTTAGGTATTGATTTTAATTGCGATAATCCGAAAATATGGTTTAATTCTCCCGATAACTATGCTGAATTAACAAAAAAATGCGTAAAAATCGGAGCAGGTCTCAAAGGATATGTTCCAAAAGGAATAAGTGAATGTGATTTTGCTGGGATTTTGCAGGAATACAAGGATTTTAAACGTTTGAAACTGCTTCACGCTGATGTTATGGTGAAAAACGAAAAATTTTATAAAATTAATCGCGATAATATCAAAAATTGTTATGATACAATTGATAGGTAACAGTAGAAATAGAAAAAACAACTCAAATGTGCTAAGATGAAAGTAACCACACTAAACATCGACACAAAGGAGTTGTTTTTTCGATGAAAAGTATATCACCAAAAGCCCACTTTCGTCAACTGGTAATTAAAT
>JBGVHY010000041.1:0-4226 GCA_045122755.1 Acutalibacteraceae bacterium
AATGAAATTATGTAGCAAATGTAATGAAAGACCCGCAGTTGTTTTTATAACTCGTGTCGAAGGTGATAAGTCGTATCCCGAAGGATTTTGCCTTAAATGTGCAAGAGAGCTTAATATCGGACCTATTAATGATATGCTTAACAGTATGAATATTCCTGAAGAAGCTATGTCAGAGCTTAATGAGAGCTTAAGCGACGTAATGGAAGGAATTATTGATGAAGAGACAGGTGAGATAAACGAGGAAGTAGTTAACGAAAAACTCGATGAATTTATTCCGGGCGGTGCGGCTACTTTCCCGTTCTTCAAAAACATATTTCCTAATAAAAATCAGCCTCCTGTTAACGAAGACGGATCAATTGATGCAGAGGTTAAACAGGAAAAATCAGAAAGACCCGAAAGACCAAAGCCGAACAGACCTAAGAAATTCAAATTTCTTGAGGGTTACTGCTCAAACTTAACAAGACGTGCGGCTGAAGGTGAGATTGACAGAATTATCGGTCGTGACCGCGAAACTTATCGTGTAATTCAGATTTTAAGCCGCCGTTCTAAGAATAATCCTTGCCTTATCGGTGAGCCTGGTGTCGGTAAAACCGCTATCGCTGAAGGGTTGGCACTTAAAATTGCAAACGGCGATGTTCCTGCAAAACTTCTTGATAAACAGCTTTATTTGCTTGACCTTACTGCTCTTGTTGCAGGCACACAATTCAGAGGTCAGTTTGAAAGCAGAGTAAAGGGACTTGTTGAAGAAATCAAGGCAGCAGGCAATGTTATTCTGTTTATTGATGAAATTCATAATCTTGTCGGAACAGGTGATTCCGAGGGTACTATGAATGCGGCTAATATCTTGAAGCCTGCATTGTCTCGCGGCGAAATTCAGGTTATCGGCGCTACTACTTTTAACGAGTATAGAAAATACATTGAAAAGGATGCCGCTCTTGAGAGAAGATTTCAGCCTGTTACCGTTGAAGAGCCTTCTTTGGAAGAAACAATCGGCATTTTAAAAGGCGTAAAGAGCTATTACGAAAATCATCATAATGTAACATTGTCCGATGGTATTATCAGAAGCTGTGTTGAACTTTCAGAGCGATATATTACTGATAGATTTATGCCTGATAAGGCTATTGACCTTGTTGACGAGGCTTGCGCTTGTGCATCACTTCGCAATAAGAAGGCTGATGATTACGTAAAGCTTTTAAGACTTACAAATGAGCTTAGAAATCAGAAAGATGCTCTTGAATCAACAGAAGATGTTGATTATGAAAGATTGGCAACTGTAAAATCCGAGCTTGCAAAAGCATCGGAAGAGTTGAGCGTAATTCCTGAGGATGCGTTGCATACCGTTGTTACATTTGAAGATATTTCAAAAGTAATTGAGCTTTGGACAGGTATTCCTGCTTCAAAGATTCAGGAAAACGACCTTAAAAAGCTCGTTAATCTTACTGAAGTATTAAAGAGCAAAATTATCGGTCAGGACGATGCAATTAATGTTATTTCTGCGGCAGTACGCCGTTCAAGAGTTCAGATTAATAATAAACGCCGCCCGGCTTCATTTATCTTTGTAGGTCCTACAGGTGTTGGTAAAACCGAGCTTGTAAAAGTGCTTGCAAATGAATTATTTGATACTCCCGAAACCCTTATCCGTCTTGATATGTCCGAGTTTATGGAGAAACACTCGGTTTCGCGTATTATCGGTTCACCTCCGGGATATGTCGGATATGATGAAGCGGGTCAGCTTACCGAAAAGGTAAGAAGAAAGCCTTATTCCGTTCTTTTATTCGATGAAATCGAAAAAGCTCACCCTGATGTTCTTAATATTCTTCTTCAGATTCTTGATGACGGCAGAGTAACCGATGCTCACGGCAGGGTAGTAAACTTTGAAAATACAATCATTGTTATGACTTCGAATGCAGGCTCTGAGAAAAAGGAAAATTCATTGGGATTCGGCAAAACTGCTGATACTATGGCAAGAGATAAGGCAATGAAAGCTCTTGAAGAATTACTTCGTCCCGAGTTTTTGGGAAGAGTTGATGAAATCGTTGTATTCAAACCGCTTGAGTTTGATTCATTGAAACAAATTGCCGCTTTAATGATTAAGGATATAAGTGAACCGCTTGAGAAAAGAGGCGATTCTCTTAAATACAACGATGAGGTGCTTTGTGCTCTGGCAAAAACTGCCGAGAACAAACCGCGCGGTGCAAGAGAGCTGCGCAATGCTATAAGACGTAGTATCGAGGATAAGATAACAACTCTTATTGTTGATAACTTTGAAAATCCTCCGAAAGCGTTTGAAGCTGATGTTGTTGACGGTGAAATCACCGTTTTTGGCAAATAATTTTATTTATTTTGACAAATCAGTATATTGTGTTCAGGTTTTGATAAAAATACAAAATATGTGCAAAAATCCAAAAGACGGGCTGATAAAATCTGCCTGTCTTTTTTAATATCATCAAAATTATTAGTTATTTTGCACATAATATTTTTTGTATTTTATGAATTTTACCAAATCTGCTTAAATCGATTGACAAAAACTATTATTTTTGATAAAATATATGCGTAAATATATGCATAATTAGATAAGATGGAGGTATAATTATGAATTTAACGAAACGAACCTTGTGCATTATTATGGCACTTGCGGTAGTTTTCACAACACTTGTATTTGTATCTGTTGGAGCTAGTGTAGATTTCCCGATACATAATACAATTGTTTCGCTTTCTGGAGGTAATACTCAGAACTGTAATCAGTCAAAACCTCAGTATGAAGGCAACAACAAAATCGCATATGCCAGTGCAGAGGGAATTACTATTGACGCTACAATCAGCGCAGATGCATCGAATTTAAAAACTCTCGTTCAGCAATCTGAATATGTCGGCGAGTTCGTTTCGATTGATTTGTATGCTGAGTTTGAGTCGTCACTCGACAATACCAGAGTAGCTGCAGCAGTTAACTTTGGTGGCGGTGATGTTATTCCTAGCGCTAAAAACACTAATGTAACTTCTCCGACTGCTGAACATTCGGTTGATTTTGTAAATCACAAAATCGTTACATTAAAATTATGGGTTGATGATATTCTTACAGGTAGAAGTGCCACTTTAGATGACCTTACATCTGTATCTATCACAGTATTCCCGGAGAAGAAAGAGGTTGTTACAGGTACATTCTTCTTCTCGGCTCCTTATATTGAGAGTAATGACGGCGCTAATATCAGCACTGTCGACATTACATCTATCAAAACTACTACTACAAAAGCTGAAGAGAAATACGACGGCAACATTGTAGTGTATGATAGTGGTGTTAAATTCACAGGTAAACATAATTACGTTCAGAGTATGATAGGCGGCGTAGCTGATTCTAAAGCTACAACTGTTTACTATGGTGATACTCAGGGCTTTGAGGGTGCTTACCTCCATATGGATGGTTCAGGTCAGCAGTTGCAGCTTGGTGAAGCTGAATTAGATGGCTTGGAGCAGCTCAGAGAAAGAGCAAGTGCCGAAGGTAAATCTGTTTGTATAGATATATATGCTAACGGTTTTACTAACGGAAACTATACAAATGCTCAGTGTGACCTTCAGATGCGTTTTTCGGGTGGTTCTAATATCGGTGACGATTCTGACAGAAAAGTTATTAAGAGTGGAATTAAACAGACAATTGTTTTCTCTGCTTCGGCCATTCCTGAGAATTGCACAAAATTAAATATCACTTTCCAGAACTATTCTTATGGTGACTATAAATCGATTACCAATGCTCAGTTTATAATCACTGCTCCGTATGTTGAAGGCGATGCTTCATCTTCAGCATTCACTCCGTCAACTACAACCGTTCCTACAACAACTACACCTGAGGATATGAGCTATTCAGAGGGTGGACAGATTGTTGCTTATAACAACGGTGTAACTTATACAGGATCTAAGAGCTGGATTAAACCTACTACTATCGATTTACAGTTCTGTAATGCTTTCTTTGCTGATCAACAAAAAGCAACAGAAGTTGAACCATCTTCTGAAGTTGTTGATGGGGAGGCTGAGTCTAGTGAATCGGAATCAAGCGAGGTTGGTTCAAGCGAATCAGAATCCACAACTGTTAAAGGTAAAACTATCGAAAAAGCTTATTACGTTGTTAGTGGTAACGGTGTAACTGAATGGGGAGGTCAGCAGATTCAGCTTAACTCTCTTGGTGTTAATGGTCTCGCTGAACTTAAAGCAAGAGCAGAGAAGAATAACGAATC
>JBGVHY010000042.1:0-4655 GCA_045122755.1 Acutalibacteraceae bacterium
GTTTTATCCCCTGGGACGATGATGTTGATGTCTTTATGCCGAGGGAAGATTACGAAAAGCTGATTGAGATTTTTAATAATGAGAGCGGTTCTGAGCGCTACTATTTACAGGTTTCTACTAAAGAGAAATTGACAAAAAACCTTTTTGCGACAATCTGCGACAGTAATACGACTTTTATAAAATCCTATCAGGCTGACCTTGATATTAATCATGGAATTGTGCTTGATATTTTGCCGATTGACGGTTGCCCGAGTTCAAAAGTAAAACGAATTTTCCAGATGGTGAATGCTCTTTTTTATTCGCTGTATTTAATCGGTGAGGCTCCGCTTAATAATGGAAAATTAATTGAAATTGCGGGCAAGATATTATTGGGAATAGTTCCGTCAAAAGCGCTTCGCTGGAAAATAGCTATGGGCTGTCATAGGCGTATGACAAAATACAAATTATCCCACTGTGTTTATGCAACTGAGCTTTGCTCAGGACCGTATTATATGAAAAAGCGGTATTTTGCAAAGGATTTTTCGGATACTGTTTATCTCAATTTTGAGGGGTATAAAATGCCGGCGATGGTCGGCTACGACAACTATCTTAAAGAGGCGTTCGGTGAGTATATGGAACTGCCGCCTGAGGATGAGAGAGTTTGTCATCATGAGCTTGAATTTGTCGATCCTGACAATTCATATAAAAATTACAAAGGAAAATATTATTTTATAAACGGAGGAAAATAAAATGATTTTTGGTGCAATTCTTGCCGGAGGCGTTGGTTCAAGAATGAATATTTCGGATATGCCGAAACAGTTTTTAAAACTCGGCGACAAACCGATTATCGTTCATACTCTTGAAAAATTTAAGCTTTGCAGCCGTCTTGATCATATCTATATTGGCGTTCACCCTGACTGGGTAACTCATATGAACGACCTTATCAAAAAATATGTAGGTTCACCGACTTCTGATAATGTTCACGTTGTTGCAGGCGGTACTGACAGAAACTCTACTATTTTCAATATCATTGCTGATATCGAAGAAAACTTCGGCGAAAGTGATGACCATATCATCATCACTCACGATTCTGTAAGACCTTTTGTTACTCAGAGAATGATTAACGAAAATATTGATGCTGCTATTAAATACGGCGCAGTCGATACCGTTACAAGCGCTATCGACACAATCGTTGAGTCGGATGACGGCGAGTTTATCAAAGGTATTCCTGATAGAAAAGTAATGTATCAGGGTCAGACTCCGCAGACATTTAATATCAGCCTTCTCAAAAAACTTTACGGCGAGCTTACTGATGATGAAAAGGCTATCCTTACAGATGCCTGCAAAATATGTATCGTTAAAAACCACCCTGTTTATATGGTTGAGGGTGAAATTTCAAATATGAAAATCACAACTGTGAGCGACTATAAGATTGCTCAGGCTATGGTTGGAGGAATTAAAATTGATTAATTACGTTTATCAGTTGGTAAGTCCGAAAGTATTTTCGATTAAATATACTGATTTAAGCCTTAATTCGGACAGAGTAATTATAAGACCTAATTATATGGCTCTTTGTCACGCCGACCAGCGTTATTTCCTTGGTCAGCGTGATATTAAGGTGCTTAATAAAAAGCTTCCTATGGCGCTTATTCATGAGTGCTGCGGTATCGTTGAATATGACCCGACAGGCACATTTGAAAAAGGTCAGAAGGTTGTAATGATTCCTAATACACCCGTTCGCGAAAATCCTGTTATTTTTGAGAACTATGATATAGGTTCATACTTTTTATCATCGGGTCACGACGGATTTATGCGTGAATTTGTTGACCTTCCTGTAGACCGAGTTGTTCCTTACAACAATGTACCTGATGCAGTTGCGGCTATTACTGAGTTTATCAGCGTAGGCGTTCATGCGTCAACACGTTTTGATTTAGCGGCTCACGAAATCCGCGATTCTATCGGTATCTGGGGTGATGGCTCGCTCGCTTATGCGGTTGCAAATGTATTAAAACTCAGATTTCCTAATTCAAAGCTTTATGTTATCGGTATGGACAGCCGTAAGCTTTCGCATTTTTCATTTGTTGACGGCACCTATTTTTCAAATAATATTCCTGAGGATTTTCATATCGACCATGCTTTTGAATGTTGCGGCGGCGAGGGTTCTTTCTACGCTATTGACGATATCATCAGACATATCAACCCTCAGGGCACAGTTATGCTTATGGGTGTAAGCGAAAATAAAGTTGCTATTAATACACGTGACGTACTCGAAAAAGGTCTTACCTTCATCGGCTCATCACGTTCAGGCAGAGCTGACTTTGAAAAAGCAGTTGAATTAATGGAAACAAAGGATTTCCAAAAGAGAATAAAAATTATTATCAGTGAGGATGAACCGGTTAAGTCTATTAAAGATATTATCCGCGTTTTCGGTAATGATTTAACTACTCCGTTTAAAACAGTATTTAAGTGGGATGTGTAAACTTTACAAAATCGGGTGAATTTTTCGCCCGATTTTGTGGTGTTTGTAGAATTTGAAATTTAATGCTTTTTACCATTGCAAAAATGTTGGTAAAATGAGATAATATAATATACTTGGAGGAAATTTTGTCCTATGAAGTCGAATAACGGAGCGGTTATTCTTGCAGCAGGCAAGGGTACTCGTATGAAAAGCGAAAATCCAAAGGTTATGTGCGAGGTTCTCGGTAAGCCGATGGTGGATTATGTTGTTGAATCTGCTAAAAAAAGCTGTCAGGATATTTGCGTTGTAATCGGTTATAAAGCCGAGGTGTTAAGAGAGCATCTGTCCGATGAAATAAGGACTGTTATTCAGTCTGAGCAGTTGGGCACAGGTCACGCGGTAATGCAGGCTGATGAGTTTATCAAGGCTCATAAGGGCGGAAATATTCTTATAGTTTGCGGCGATGCGCCGTTTATGGATGAAAAAACCGTAGGCGATGCGCTCAAACTTCACGAAAGCGAAGGTAACGCGGTAACTGTTATTACTGCAAAGCTTTCCGACCCTGCGGCATACGGCAGAATCGTAAAGCAAAACGGAAAAATCGCTGAAATCGTTGAGTTTAAAGATGCAAGCGAGGAAATCCGCGCAATCAATGAGGTAAACTCGGGCGCTTACTGGTTTAAGGCTGATGAGCTTTCAAGATTGCTTTCAAAGATTACAAATAACAATGCTCAGAATGAGTATTATTTAACTGATACAATTAAAATCGCTATTTCGGAGGGGCTTTCGGTAAACTCCTTTATTGCTGAAAACGAGTATGTAATACTCGGTGCCAATGACCCGAAACAGTTGGAAGAACTGAACAAACGGGCTGAAAAAATCTTTTCAGTCGGCAGTTGTTAACAAATATACATAAACAAAAAATAAATTTAAGGGGTTAAAACAATGAATTTTCACGGAAAAGACATTAAAATCTTCACCTGTAACTCAAATGTACCTGTAGCTAAGCAGATGGCTGAAGCTTTGGGACTCAAACTCGGACTTGCTGATGTAAAGCATTTCTCAGACGGCGAAATCGCTGTTTCAATCAACGAGTCAGTTCGTGGTTCTGACGTATTTATCGTTCAGTCAACCTGCGCACCGGTTAACACAAATCTAATGGAATTGCTTATTATGATTGATGCTATGAAACGTGCATCAGCAGGTAGAATCACTGCTGTAATTCCTTACTTCGGTTATGCAAGACAGGACAGAAAAGCAAAGGCAAGAGATCCGATTTCAGCTAAACTTTGTGCTGATATCCTTACAACTGCAGGCGCTGACCGCGTTCTTACTATGGATCTTCATGCAGCTCAGATTCAGGGCTTCTTTAACATCCCGCTTGACCATCTTCTCGGCGTGCCGATTTTATCCCCTTATTTTGATAAAAAATTCAAGGACGACAAAGACAATTTAGTTGTTGTTTCTCCTGACTTAGGCTCAGTTACTCGTGCTCGTAACTTCGCTGCAAGAGTTGATGCTCCTTTGGCTATTATTGATAAACGCCGCCAGAGAGCAAACGAATGTGAAGTTATGAATATCATCGGTAATGTTGAAGGCAAAAAATGTATCATTGTTGATGATATGATCGATACCGCAGGTACACTTTGCAACGCTGCTAAAGCTATCGTTGAAATTGGCGGTGCTATTGAGGTTTCAGCTTGTGCTACTCACGGTGTTCTTTCAGGTCCTGCAATCGAAAGAATCAACAACTCTGTTCTTAAAGAGATTGTTCTTCTTGATACAATTCCGCTGCCGGAATCAAAGAAATCACCTAAGATTACAATGCTCCCTGTTGCACCTGTATTCGCAGAAGCAATCGAGAGAATTTATACTGACAAACCAATGTCAACAATGTTTAACTAAGTTGAAAAGTTAAGTAAAGCACCCGAAAGGGTGCTTTTTAAGTTTATATATTGATTTTTTCTAAAAGCTGTGTTATAATTAACATATTATAACAAAACCGGAGGAAAATTAAAATGATGAGAATTATTTCTATAATGATGTGTTTGTCATTGATTTTCAGTTTGTTTACTATAGTTTCAGTTTCGGCTGATACGTCATCGTTTAAAAGCGATAAATATGATGACAATATCTTGTTCTCATATGACCAGTACATCAGAGATTATTCTTACGGTACAGGTATAAGCGTGCATTGCCCACAGCAGGTTACATTTAA
>JBGVHY010000043.1:0-3251 GCA_045122755.1 Acutalibacteraceae bacterium
ATGTGCACAAACGTTTCTAAATAAAGAAAGTATGTCCAACATTCTTTCTAATTCAGAGTTAGATAAGCAAGGATATTCGTTGCTTATTTTTTGTTGAATTCCTATTTTTAAAAAAGAATAAAATCGCGATATTTTACCAAATGACAAAGCGTTAATTAATACCCACAAAGGAACATTATTCTGATGGTGGTTTTTATAATGATTTATGTATGGATAATTATTACTATCAAGTGTGCTTTGCAAAACAATTATTAATTTCAATATTTGATTTCTGATTTTTTCCTCGTTATATCTAAAGTTATTTACATTTAAATAATCATGTTGGCAATTCGGATATGATTGACAAAAGTAATATGAAATATAAGATTTTAGTCGTCTTTCAATTTTAAGAATATATTTCAGCGTTAACTCTCTTAATTCTTCATCAAAGGTATATAAACTATATACATCTTCAAAAGTTGTATCACTCTTATAGTTACCATCTTGCTGTTTAAAAATAGATTTATAACCATTAATCAATGCAAAATAACTTGTTTCTTTCAAACATTCTAAGGCATAGTGCTCATTATTTATTATAAGTCCTTTGCTTAGCAAATGTTGTATCTGCTCAGCGTATGTTTTAAATTCTTTGCTCATATTTTCTCCTTTATAAAGCAAAATGCCCCCTGAAAAGGGAGCATTTCGGGGGTTGCACTCCCAGCTAAAGCTACCAAATGCAACACAATCAGTAAGCTTATATTAACACGATTACTCAATTTTGTCAACAAAAAAGTTCGATTTATCGAAAATAATTGTGATAAAATAAAGTTATCTGGTTATATAAGTCATTAAATAGTATTAAAAATTATAAATAAAATATTCCTCTTTTCAAGAATATTCTATTTCCATTTAATACATAATAATTATAAACGAAAATTTGCCTGACATTCAATGGCACCTTTTTTATTCATCTTGAACATAGCATAGTCACAAAGTCAAGTGTATAATATAAACGAAAACAAGTACTTAAATTTGTATCAGTAGTAAGAAGCTTGATTAATGATTGTATCGGTTTAAAACAATTCTATCAGGTAGCATTATAGTCTAAAGCAACTAAACAATTAAAAACGGCATATCATAATATGTAACACGAAGAAGCAATCCGAAAAGGATCGCTTCTTTTTTGTTTATATATAAAAAATCAGTCCACCACGGACTGATTTTTCTCTAATTACAAATTCAACGTATCGTCATTAAATACCCAATCGCGGACTATTACCTCAGTATATTCTGTAGGGGTGTTGCGAATGATAACCTTATCAATGCCGGCATTGATAATCTGGCGACGACACATTGCACAGCTTGTTGCATTTTGCACCAACTCGCCTGTTTTAAACTCGACACCTACAAGATAAAGCGTACCGCCTATCATTGCATCGCGGGAAGCGGCGATAATGCAGTTTGACTCAGCGTGTACCGAACGGCAAAGCTCATAACGTTCACCCGAAGGAATATTATTTGCTTCTCTTGTGCAGAAATTCACATCAATACAGTTCTTTCTGCCTCTCGGTGCGCCTGTGTAGCCAGTAGATACAATCTGATCATTTTTTACGATAATTGCGCCATAGTTGCGACGAAGGCAAGTTCCTCGCTCACTTACTGTCTGCGCAATATCGAGATAGTAATTGTGTTTATCGGTTCTTGAAGCCATTGTTTTGTCCTCCGCTTTTATTATTTATGTTTATTTTACAATATATTTAATCATTTTTCAATATTTCGCTTTATTTTTTTTGTAAATTATGATAGAATTTCTATATAAAATATAATGGAGATTTTTATGGACAATTTAACTAATATAAAATTTATAAAAGAACTGCTTGGAAATTTCGGGTTTACCTTTTCAAAAGGACTCGGGCAGAACTTTCTTATCAATCCATCGGTTTGTCCGCAGATGGCAGCAGAATCAGGCTGTGAAGATATCGGCGTAATTGAAATCGGACTCGGTGTCGGTGTGCTTACTACCGAGCTTTGCAAAAGAGCGAAAAAAGTAGTCGGAATTGAAATTGATGAGCGCTTAAAGCCTGTACTAGATACAACTCTTAAGGAATTCGACAACGTAAAAGTAATTTACGGCGATGCTATGAAGCTTGACTTGCACAAAATTATCGCTGAGGAGTTCGGTGACGAAAAAGTTGTAATCTGCGCGAATTTGCCTTATTACATCACCTCACCTATCATTATGAAGCTGCTTGAGAGCGAACTGCCGATTGAGGCTATCACCGTTATGGTACAAAAGGAAGCGGCACAGCGCCTTTGCGCAAAGGTCGGCACAAGAGATTGCGGCGCGGTTACCGCCGCGGTAAGCTTTTATGCAAAAGCAGAAAAGCTTTTTGATGTTTCGCGAGGTTCGTTTTTGCCAAGTCCTAATGTTGACTCATCGGTTATCCGTCTTGATTTAACCAAGCGCGAGGCAGTAGAGGTTAGAAATAAAAAAGCTATGTTTAAAATTATCCGCGCAGGCTTTAACCAGCGCAGAAAAACGCTTACAAATTCGCTCTCTTCAGGGCTTTCGCTTGATAAGCAAACTATCGCTGATGCACTGCAAAGTTGCGGTTTAAAGCCGACTGCAAGAGCTGAGGAACTCACTCTTGCACATTTTGCCGCGCTGTCTGATTTTCTTTTTTAAGGAGTAAAATAAATGGCTGAATATATGGACTACAACGACTACGATTACGAGTTCAAAAACAAACGTCAAAAGCGCAACGCAAATATCCGCCTGATACTTGCGATTTTGTTTCTTGTTTTCGTTGTTGTATGGACTTTTACTCATCTGCCCGAAAATGTCCGGACAAGCTTTGACCCCGTTTATTCATCAGAGCATAAAGTCGGTGAAAAAGCACAGACAAAAGAGAATGAATTTGTTAAATTCAATAGTCAGTTCAAAAACGACCAAAAGACAAATTTTGATGATGATTTCAAGAAAGACTATCCGAATATCTATACATTGGCAAAAATGCCGAAGCTTGATATCACCAAGGAAAAGGTGCAGACCTTTGACGAGGGCGGATATTTTGTAATCGCCTACACCTACGAGGTTGAACGCCAGAAGGATATAAACGGCAACTACTACGATGAGGGCAAAACGTATATCGTCGGCACAACGGGTGTTGATTTTTATATTTTCAAATATAATAGCAACGGCGGTTTTTCGGTTGAAAAACCTGAGCGTTTCTCGGTAAGGCTTCACGCAAATAAAGACGATTTAGTGCCGT
>JBGVHY010000044.1:0-3640 GCA_045122755.1 Acutalibacteraceae bacterium
GTATGAGCTAGAAGATAACAGCTTTGTTGTAAATGTAATCAATTATTTTTCCGAGAATAATACCGAGTATTTTGTAATGGAATATCTCGACGGTGTAAATCTTAAAACTCTGTTCCGTTCGAATAATAATAGAATTTCTTATGATAATGCACTGTTTATTCTTCTTACAATCGGTAGTGCGCTTATGGAAATTCACCGTATGAATATTCTTCATCGAGATATTAGTCCTGAGAATATTATGGCAACGCGTGACGGATCGGTAAAGCTTATTGATTTTGGCGCTTCGCGAAGCTATTCCGATAATCGTACAAGAAACGGTATGACGGTTTTATACAAACCCGGTTTTGCACCGCCTGAGCAGTATGACCGCTCAGGAAAACAAGGACCTTGGTCGGATATTTATGCTCTAGCTGCAACATTTTACTATATGGTTTCAGGTGTTCAGTTGAAGGATGCTCAGTCAAGATTGATTGATGATACGGAATATATCCCGCTTAAAAGCAGAAACTGTGATGTTCCTGAGATTGTATCAGATGTTATAGATAAAGCGCTTGAGCTTGATTATACAAGACGTTATACCGATGTAAAGGATATGCTTGATGATTTATCAGTTGTTCTTAACGATGTAAACGGTATTGACCAGACGATGATTAATCATGTTAATCGCCAGAAAGACAGCCAAATTAACCAAAACAAAATTGAATATTCAAATCAGTTTGTAGCAAATCAGAAGCCATATCTGCAGGTTGTTTCGGGCATTCACCGCGGTCAGCGTGTTAGAATACCCGATAGCGGATATACAATTGTCGGTCGTTCGGCAGAGGTTTCAAATTTTGTGGTTGATGATTATCCTGAAATAAGTCGTCAGCATTGCAAAGTGCGTTACAATGCTGAGATTAATAAATTTATAGTGGTTGATACTTCGTCAAATGGAACTTTCTTTTCCGATGGCAGCAGAATGCCGTATAGCGCGGAAGTTGTTGTAAATGTTGATGATATTATTTATATTTACAACGAAACTGTTGCAATAAAAGTTACTTTAGATTAAAGGCGGTGAGTTAATTGGGTTTTAGAAAAAATCGTGATAATTCTAAAGGACAGGAAGTTGACAATAATCAGACATATTTAAATGCCATGGACAGCGATTTGCTGGATAATATTTTTGATAAGGCATTTAAAGGTGCTGATGATGAAAGAGAAGCAAATATAAGAAAATCATATGCAAAGCTTGAAAATATGATGAAATCAGGTGAAATTCCCGAAAGTCCCATCTATTCTCAGGCGGTTTTTTGCCCAACAGTTCAGAGTTTTTCAGCTCCTGCTCAGTCGGGTAATCAGTGCCTTGTAGGTGTGTCCTCAATAATCGGCAGAAGACCAAACCAGCAGGATGCAGTAGCTGTCACAGAAACTGTATATAATCAGTTTTCTGATCAGAAATTTATGGCGGTATTAAGCGACGGTATGGGTGGTATGAACGGCGGTGAGATGGCAAGCTCTACCTGTATAAAACAGTTTGTAAGCAGCTTTAATCAGACTATTTCGGATATTCCCGGTTTTTTAAGGGATCAGATTGATTACTCTGATGAAAGAGTTTACAGTCTACGTGATGAAAACGGAGATTTGCTTGGTGGAGGAGCTACTGTTGTCTGCGTAGTAATTGACAATGGAGGTATGTATCTTGCGTCGGTTGGCGACAGCCATATTTATATTATCAGAAACGGTAATATAAGCTTACTTACAAATGAGCATATCTATCTTAATACACTTTTGGAAGAGGCGAAAAAAGGCATAATAACTGAGGATGAGGCTTATTCCGACCCGAATAAGGAAGCGCTTACAAGCTATATCGGTCTTGGCGGCCTTGACCTTATGGATGTTTATGATTCTCCGCTTCGGTTGCAAAAGGACGATGTAATAATTCTTTGCAGCGACGGACTTTATCGTGCATTAAGTGATGAAGAAATAAAAAATATTGTTTTATCCAATTTTTACGGAATGGATTCGGCAGCTTCAGCACTTACAAATAGCGCAATGGCTAAGAATATGAAACATCAGGATAACACATCGGTAATATTAATCAAATATATATAAAAATAATTTTTTAAGGAGATAAATTATGAATTTAACAAGATGTAATCAAGGACATTTCTACGATGCAGACAGATTTCCTACCTGCCCGCATTGCAACAAAGGACAGTCAGGCTCAGCACCGTTGCCTGTTCCACCTACAAGCCTTCCTGCGGAAGATCGTTCAGGACAGCCGACTCAACCGGATCCACATGCTGGAGCTGAAAGAAAGAATGAAGAGGCAAAGAAACTTACAGGTACTATTCCTGCTCAGCCTGAAGTTGAAGATATCGGTAAAACACGCGGTATTTTTGATGTTAAAGACTTCAATGATGAGCCTGTTGTAGGCTGGCTTGTCTGCATTTCAGGTAAGCATATAGGCTCTGATTTCAAACTTAAGGCAGGAAGAAACTTTGTCGGTCGTGACAGAACTATGGACGTTGTATTATCAAAAGATTCAACAGTTTCAAGAGTTAAACATACAGTAATTGTTTATGAACCAAAGGGAAATATGTTCATTATGCAGGCTGGTGAGTCAAAAGAGCTTTCCTACCTTAATGATAATGTTGTTTTATCACCTGTTGAGCTCAAAGCTTATGATATTATCACCCTCGGTGAAACTCAGTTAATATTTATTCCTTTCTGTAGCGATAAATTTAAATGGGACGATAGCGAGGAAGAAAAATAATGCAAAGAAGAAGTATTATTAAATACATACTTTTGAATATTATAACTTATGGGATTTATTCAATAGTAATGTTACATAAGATAGGTAAGGAAATTGAAAAAATCTGTGAGGATGATAGTGAAAGCTATATGTCTTTCGTTTGTGCGTGGCTTTTAGGTTTTGTAACGTTCGGAATTTATCCATGCTACTGGTGGTATAAACAGACAAACCGTCTTATGAATCATGTTTACAGATACAAAGGTGTGATCACCCTTCCACATTCCGCAGTTACCGTGTCTGCTTTTTGGATTATGATGAACGGTGTTTCAGTTATGTTCATTATTGATAATATCAATCAGTTTGCTAAAGTTTACGGCAAGATTGTTCCTCTTGAATATACAGCTGACGTTGTTAAGAAGGAAAGATTGATTGTAGGTACAGGCGCTTCAGTTGTTTCGCCTACTCCTACTACAAAGCCAGGTGCTAATTACCAGCCTAGAGGCAATGCTCCTATGCGCAAACCAAGTGTTGTATGCGTTGCCGGTATGTATAAGGGTGCAATTTTTGATATCGACAGAAACGGTCTTGTTTTCGGTAGCGACCCTTCGGTATGTAGTATTATTATTGAATCTGATTCAGGTATGATTAGCTCGAAACATTGTACAGTAACATTTGATGAATTCGCGGGAAAATATGTAGTTGTTGATTGCTCTGAGAAAGGAACATATATACGCAGTGGAGAGCGTATTAGCCCTAATCAATCTGCATATCTTGACAGAGGCTCTGAAATTGTTCTGGGTAACGAACAGAACATATTTAGGCTCGATTAGTTAAACTGAAAGGAATCACCTTTGAAAATGGATTTTCAGAATACAAATGAAGCGCAACTTATAGTTATAGAATCCG
>JBGVHY010000045.1:0-5093 GCA_045122755.1 Acutalibacteraceae bacterium
TTACTGTATCAATTCCTTGCGGCAATTTCTCAACAAACTCATTTACACAGGACAATTCCAATGCTTTTTGCAATTTTTCTTCTGAAACATCTGCATTTACAAACATAACATTCTCTTTAATTGTACCCGAAAAAATCATATTACCCTGAGGAACATAAGAAAACAGCTTTCTGGTATTGATTGAGCAACTGTAGGTTCCATCTTCGCAAACAAGGTCAATAGATCCTGAAAGCGGAGTATAAACGCCAAGCATAATCTTAAACAAGGTACTTTTTCCGATACCGGAATGACCGACAATCGCCGCGAAATCGCCCTTTTCAATTTCAAAATTAAGGCAATCAAAAACCTTATCGCGTTTATATGCAAAAGATAAGTTATTAATTTTAATTGACTGTAATTTACTGTAAATTGCATTATAATCAAGGTTTTCGTCAGTTATTTCTTCATCAGGCATATCCTCAATTTCCATAATACGTTCAGCCGATGCCATAGCATTGTAATACTGAGGAATAAGTCCTGAAACGGTTGAAAACGGCTGGCGCACCTGACTTACAAGCTGCATAATTGCAGTAAATGAGCCATATGTAAAAGTTACATCAATTATCAAGCGCGTAGCGCACCAGATAAATGAAAACAGGTATCCCACATACATTACACCGCTGTAGCAAGCGCCGGTTATAACGGTAAACAAGGCTCTTTTCATCTTTGCTTTAAAGCAATTCTCCTGCAATTCATTTGACTTTTCAGACATATTGCTTTCGTTTGAAAAAACCTTTACCGCAAGTAGATTAGAAAGACATTCCTGCCAGAAAGAACGAACTTTATCGTCCTCTTCCTGAACTTTTTTGTGCATTGCTTTAAGCTTTTTACGCATAAATTTTGTTGCAAAGAAAACAACGATTCCGCCGACGCCGAAAACAAGCACGAACCAAGGCTCAAAAGCTACAATTACCGCAAAAGCGAAAATAAGTTTTACAATAACGGATATAAAAGAAGGCAAAACGGTTGTAACGCAACTACTTATAACAGAAACATCTGAAGTAAGTCGGTTAAGTAAAGTACCGCTATGATAAGCGCTTATATCCTCAAACTTTTTCATAGTAATTTTCTGAAAAAAGTTTGCTTTCATATTAAGCTCGATTGTTGCTCTGCATCGCTCGGTAAGATAGTTAGTAAGCGCACCGAAAACAAGCATAACCGCATAAACACCGACTAAAGCTGCAACATAAATAAAAAATGATGACATTTCCTTATCGATGGCACTGTCAATTATGTACTTTGAAACTAAAGCAATTACAGTACCTGCACAAGCAAGAACTGAATTTAGGACAACTAATATTACAACAATCGGAAGTTGTTTTTTTACTGCTCTGTAAGTCCATTTTAACGGTGTGCCTGCTTTATCCTTACTTTTTTTCACCTTTAATTTTCCTCCAAATCAAAGACGGATTTTTAATTACTCTTTTAATACGCTCATATGTAGGCTTGAATTTTCTTTTAAGCCAGAGCTTTTTCAAATAAAAATTACCTTTATCGCCGATAACACCCTCATAACGGGTTTCATCAATATAAACAGCGGTTACCTTGGCAATCACATCAGCAGTTGTAATGCCGTACTCAAGCTGAGTCTGATTATCACCGCAAATTACAAGATTATCGCCTTTTTTCTTTACTATTCTGTGCAGTACAAATTGTCCGGTTTTACGTTTATACAGAATAATATCGCCTATTGATAAAAGACCCGGTTTCACCAGTATAACCGAGTCTTTGCCTTGCCTTATCAATGGAAGCATACTTGTACCTTTCGGATAAAGCCTGAACTCACCATCGTCGGAAATAACTTCTTCAATCAATCCGACCATTTCACTCATAGGTAGACTAATCAATTAGATTTTCTCCTTCAAGTTTTGAAACAAATTCATCAACTGCTTCTTTTGCTTCTTTTTCATCAAGGCCATCATAGGCTTCAAGCATCTTCTTTACTACTTCTTCTTTAGTAGTATCAGTCTGAAAACAATCAAAAATAAATTTAGCAGAGGAATTAAGAGTAAGCGAACCATTATAAATCTTGCTAAGCTCACCTGTAGCAAGAGCTAAAAATGTACCTGCTACCTCTCTTACAACGAATCCTTCTTTAATTTTCACGTGTTTGTCCGCCTTTCATTGCGTTATAACTAACTTCTGCCGCAGAAATATTCATAGTACATTTAAGCTTCCACACATCGACTTTTTTCAAGGTTGAATCGAGCATATCCAAAACCCTTACTATATCAGTCGGATTTTTTGGAACAATAATCTGATGAATTACCTTACCAGCAGCATCGGATTTAGAAAACATCTCAATTTCGTCTTTGTCGCCGCGTTCTAAAAAGCAAATTGCCTTAAGTGGAGCTTTTTCATTAAGGTTATAGCCCTCTTTACCGCACCAAGGAGTGCCGTAAGCGTAAACTCTGCCTTCCTGCTCTCTTAAAATCGGTTTATCCCCGTTGATAATCTTCATCCGCTCACCTAAAAGCTTTTTCCAAAGCCTTATATGAGTTGATTTACCTACGCCGCTTTTTGCAGTAAAAGCATAAGCTTCACCGTCAACACTGATTACTGCTGCATGAAAAAGAAAAGCACCAAACTGAGGCAATTTATATGCGATATTACGATAAATGCAAACGCTTTCAAGATAGCCTTTAGAAAAATCACTCTCCGAAATCTCTTTCTCGTGATTTATATCTTCATCAGATGCAAAAACAGTAAAATCTACTTTAGAAGAAGCATCAACAATATAATCAACGCATTGTTTTTCAACAAAATCGAATTTATTATCAATACCTACAATAAAATCCGCAATTTTTATTTTAAACATATTTTAAAAAATATCCTCTACATAAGGGTCAGTACCGCCCTTAACCTCATAAGAGGTTGAAGCTTTAGTTGTTGTCGTTGTTTTTTTAGTTTTGCCGGATTTCTTAGCTTTTGTTGAAACTTCGGTAACTTCTTTTCCCTCGCTATCGGTTTCTTTTTCACCTTCGGCATTAGTTACTACAACATAAACTGTTTCAACTTCTTCAGCGGCTGCAGTAGTTGTTGTAATTTTTTCAACCTTTGGCTCTGTAGTAGAAGTATCCGATTCTTTTTTATCACCGCAAGCTGAAAGTGAAAGCATTGCAGTCAAAACAAGCGCAACGCAAATAAGAAAAGAAACTAATTTATTCATTTTTATATACCTCCGAATTTAATATGGTTTTGTCCATAAATCAAAAACCTCATTGGCGATACCGTTAAGGTCATTAAAATCAATTGTACCGTCAGCATTGAAATCGCATTTGTTTTTATTGAAATTTGTTACTTTATCAAAGCTGTAATCAGCAAGATATTTTTCAAGCATACGATAGTCACTTGTATTAAACTTGCTGTCGCCGTTTATATCCCATAAAGATACCGACATAGCATCTGAATCTTTTAAATTAACACTGCCGTCGCCGTTATAATCAAACTTTGTTTCATCAACTTCAACAGTAATTGTTGAATTATTAATCTTTCGCTTAAGTAATCTGTAATCTGTTATATTACATACTCCGTCACAATCAATATCCCCCTTGACATCAGTAGCTTCAACAGCAAAAACAGAAGTAAAAACAGTTGATAAACAAACAACTGCTATAAGCAAAAATCCAATTAAAAATCTTTTTTTCATTAAATATACTCCTTGTACAATTATTAATTAAATTTATGATAACATATATTCACAATAAATTCAAGTAAAAAAGATAATTTAAAAAAACAAAAGCAACCAATCTTAAAGACTGATTGCCGCAATATCAAAAGCAAATTATGCGTTTTCTTCAATATAATTTACTACATCTCCGACTGTTTTGAATGAATCTGCCTCATCTTCAGGAAATTCAGCAGAAAACTCATCTTCAAGTGACATAATCAAATCAACAAAATCAAGGCTGTCAGCATTAAGATCATTGATTAAATCTGTATCCATTGTGATTTCAGACTCATCAATATCAAACTGATTAGCTAAAATATTGCAAACTTTTTCAAATACCATATACTATTTCCTCCGAAAAAATAATTAAACTTATACAGTAGACAAATAAAGAAAAATCTGTTATATTAAATATATTATTACTGTACAAAACAATAATATGAAAAAATCAGTAGTTTGTCAATATTTTTTTGAGATTTTTTTGAGATTTTTAAAAGGAATTTTATTATGAACATTATTTTATGCGGATTTATGGGCTCTGGAAAATCAACTATCGGTAAGCTATTAGCTAAAAAACTAAACAGAGATTTTATTGACCTTGATGATTACATAGTTGAAAAGCGAGGAATGCAAATTAGCGAGATTTTTGCAAAATACGGTGAGGCTAATTTCAGAAAATCAGAAACACAGGCTGCTAAAAATATAAGTAGGCTCGAGAATTATGTTGTATCTTTAGGCGGCGGAACAGTTGTAAATCCGAAAAATGCCGAAATTCTAAAACTCGGCGGAAAGATTTTTATGCTTGATATTACTCCTGAAAATGTTTATGAAAGATTAAAGCACGATAAATCCAGACCGCTTTTGCAGACCAAGGATAAACTTAAAGCGATTACAGATATGATGAATACCCGACTTCCCTACTATAATGACGCCGCTGATTATAAAATCAACGTTGACAATAAAGAAAAAGAAGAAGTAGCCGAAGAAATTATAAAAATAATTTCTGAATTTTGATTTTTTTGATTTACTTTACTGTTTTTTTATGGTATACTAAAGAAAATCGCAGATAAGGAGAGATTTATATGAACGACAAGACTATACCTTTTTCACTTGGTAACGAAAGAGATATTCAAATTAGAATGGTCTTAAACCAGGTTTATGAAGCTCTTAAAGAAAAAGGATATAACCCGATAAATCAGCTTGTCGGTTATATTCTTTCTGAAGACCCGACCTACATTACAACACATAAGGGTGCAAGAAGTCAGATTTGCAAAATTGACCGCGATGAATTACTTCAAACTTTACTTAAGTATTATTTAACAGACCAATAAAAGATTAAAAGCTTTAAGAGAAAAACCTCTTAAAGCTTTTATTTTAGTTATAT
>JBGVHY010000046.1:0-15541 GCA_045122755.1 Acutalibacteraceae bacterium
GCAATTACTAAGATGGATATTCTTTCATATTTTGATAAGATTCCGGTTTGTATTGCTTATGAATTAGACGGTGAACGTATCGACTACTTCCCTTACGGTGACGACCTCGAAAGAGCAAAACCGATTATCGAATATGTTGACGGTTGGAAATGCGATATTAACAAATGTAGAACAGTTGAGGATTTACCAAAAGCCGCTTATGAATATGTAAAATACATTGAAAAAGCAGTTGGTTGTCCGATTAAATATATTTCTGTTGGTGCTTCACGTGAAGACTACATCGAAGTAAAATAATTTTAAATGCAGTAATCCCGCTAAAGAATTATCTTTAGCGGGATTTTTATTACTAACCGGTTCTATTTCCATTAAAATCCGATAAAAAAACTAAAAGAGTTACCCTATTGGGTAACTCTTTTAGTTGGTGCTGGTGACCGGAATCGAACCGGTACGGGTTATTCACCCACGGGATTTTAAGTCCCGGGCGTCTGCCAGTTCCGCCACACCAGCGTTTTTAACACTTAAAGTATTATAATCAATTATGCTTTAAATGTCAAGATGTTTTTTGTCTTTTTTGCAAATTTTTCGCAACTTACAACATTTCGTCTTTAATATACTGTAAAAGTGCGTTGCAACCGCGTTTTACATCGCGGTAGGAGGTTTCAAATTCGCCTGTGTACCAAGGGTCTGCAATTGATACACTCTCCCCTGCATACTCAAGCAAAAGATGAATTTTATCGTCCTTGTCACTCGGCACGATATATTTAATATTACGCTGATTATTCTTATCCATAAGCAGAATCAAATCATAATTTTCATAATCTTCGTAAGTAAATCTTACCGCTTTTCGTGGTGAAAATGGAATGTTATGTAAACTCAAAACCGATTTTGTGCCATGGTGTGTATCGTTGCCGATTTCCTCCAAGCTTGTAGCAGACGACGCAACGAAAATCTCGTTTTCAAGTCCCGCTTTTTCAACAATGTATTTCATATAAAACTCTGCCATAGGACTGCGACAAATATTTCCATGGCAGACGAACATTATTTTTATCATAATTATTTACCTTCTTAAAAATATAGATACTAAAGTATATCATATATATTTTTTTCGGTCAATAAATTTTAGAAAATTATTTTATCAAAGTAAAACGGCGGTTTTTACACCGCCGTTTTTAATTTAAATTTACCATTTATCATTTTCATAAGGGTCGTTTTTAGTTGTAGCTTCTGTACCCTGTGTAGGATCAGTTACTCCCTGTGAAGCTGCAATAATATCAAGAGATTCATATTTTTCTAATTTTAAACTGATTTTTTCAAATTTCATCATAAATTACCTCCCTTGATTATTCTACAACAGGTTTTGACCAATCAGCAGCGCTAGCCCATGTGTTGATTAACTGTTGATGTTCTTCAGAATAGTTTGAAATACTTCCATTATCAATAATAACTTGTGAAACAGATTTTAATGAACGAGTATTGTTTGAAGCATCGCCATCATAATAATTGCTATAAAATGTTATAGATTTACCATCTTTAGTGATTGTAGCGTAACCACGACCTACAAAATTTCTGCCGTAGTTTGCTTCTTTAATCTTTACAATTGAACCTACAACACCTTTGAAGCCGACTTCTTCGTAAAGACCCTTGCTAGTGTCAAAAGGAACAACTACGTTATCAATTTCAGTTGTAAAGTCGTTGTTAATTTTATAAGTATCGTTGAAAACAATGTCTTTTGGTGCGATAATTGTACCAAGTTGTACTGTATAACCTGCTGCTTCTAACTCAGCAACTTTATCAAAATCAACGTTAGAATAGAATCTGATACCGTTAACTTCGTTAAGTCTGATTGAAGCGCCTAAAAGCATACCGTTTGATAATACATATTCAGGAGCTTTTGAAATTTTGATAGCTTTACGAGTGCAAAGACCTGCTGCGTTTAATGTGCCGTCTGCATTAACTGCATCGTTAACGTAAATGCTACCATCTTCGTTATAAACTGCTTCGCCTGTAGCAACTTTTACAGTGCCTAAAGATGCGCCCGCGATTTTGCCATCACCTGTAACTCTGTAAATAGGAGCGTCTGTGTGAGCAAGAGTTGATTCAGAAATAGTGATTGTACCTAAAATATTTCCGCCAAATCCACGAAGCACACCACTGTTACTACGCATAGCACCTGTGAGTGTTGAGTTAGTGATGTCTATATCGTAAGTCATATTAGAAGAAATGTCTAATACAACACCGTTTGATGTAAGATTACAGTTAGTAATATCAACGTCAGCAGTACCTGTGGTATCTCTAAGACCGATAAGTCCCCATTGAGAGCTGGTATCTGCAAAAGCACAGCCACTTGCTAAAGACATATCAACACCATCAAGTGCGAGTGAAGCACCGTCGCGAACAAAGATGCCAACCTCTGGATTAGCAATGCCAATAACTATGCTACCATTTTTAATAGTAACAGATTTGTTGTCTTCAACATAAATTCCTCTTTTATTTGTTTGTGTGTAAGTAAATCCATTAAGGTCAAATGTTACGCCAACTTTTTTAATATTTTGGGCTGAACTATCAGAAACATCAGCTAAAAGTTTGATTGTTTGACCGTCTGCTACAGATTTAAAAGCAGAACTGATTGATGAATAACCTGTGTTGGTTTCAACAATCATAGCTACGCCTGAAACTTCGCCTGGCTCTGAAGGAGCGACTGTTGTAGTAGTTGTAGTTGTTGGGGTTGTTACTGTGGTAGATTCCGGTTCTTCACCTGACTCGCCATCAGCAACCATCGTGATACTGATAATGCCATTTGTCCATCTTTCGATAAGACCGTTTGAACCGTTAGTAGCGGCAACCGCATCGGTTTGAATTGTAACGGAAAGAGCAATATACGCTACATTTTCACTACTTGGTGTGTAAGTATAAGTGCCTTTACCGATTGTAGTGTTGTCGATTCCTGTAACAAAGGTTTTGTCTGCATCGAACTCGACAAGATAGAATTGCAAGTTACTATGACCTTTACCTGTCAAAGTGTATGTTTTTGAAGCATCAACTTCAACATAACCATTTGTAGCAATTCTTTTTGCGTATTCTTCAAATGCGCCTGTTGTTACATTCCAATAACCTGCAACATAAGAATCAATTGATGCAACGTCATCTGCTGTGTAAATGTTGTTTGCATCAGCAGTAGCGCTTATTGCTACGCAACCAACAATAAGAAGCACTGACAATAAAATAGAAAGTATCTTTTTCATTTAAAGTTCTCTCCTTTATAATTTTTTGTATTTCTACAATTTAATTTTACATTATGTATAACATTAATTAAATTACATTTTTAAGGTTTTTTTATTGCGTTTTTAAAGTTTTTATGCTATTATTATAAAAAAATGAGAAACAGGAGAAAATATGGCTGAATTAATAACTTGCTTTGGTATTTTTAACACCCAAGAGATTGTAGTGCAATCTTTAAGAGTAAACACACCAAAAATAACGGAAATTTTAAAAGTTGAAAATCAACACGAATATAATATTTTATGCTCTAACAAAGGAGTATTTAGAGTATTTTGTTCAGGTAATTCTTTTGATTTAACACCAGGCGATATTTTTATTGCAATGCCATTTGAAAACTTTTATGTTGTTTATGTTGATAATAAAACTGAATTTAAAAGCTATGATAGACCCATTATTTCAAAAATAACATTTGCTTCAAATACTTTTGATGATATTATCGGCGATTCAAAATATTTGCGTGCTTTTAATAATCGAAAAAAAGGCAAAAGCTGTTATTATAAAAAGGAATACTTTGATAAAATCATTCAGCCAATTGATATTTTTAAAACTCTAAAATCATATGTTGATAACAATTTTGGATTGGTACATTTTTCTTCTACAATTGGCACTTTGATAAGTATTCTCGACATAACTTATGATAAAAAATATGGTGGTTTAAATTCTATTAACTCTGATGAATACGAAGTAAAAATATGGGACTACATATTGAATAATTGTCTTAGTAAAATAACTGCTGAAGCTGTTGAAAAAGAATTTAATGTTTCAAAATGGTATTTAGACAAGGTTACAAACAGATTTTACGGAATGCCTTTTCACAAAACAATAAATGCACTTAGAATGTGGCGAGCTAAGAATTTGATGAAAGAAAACGTGCCACTATATAAAGTCGCAAATCTTTGTGGCTTTGCAAATTATTCAGCTTTTTACAGAGCATACATTAAATTCTTTGGTACAAGTCCAAAAGAAGACTACAAATATTTTAAAAAAAATTCAATTTACTATTCTGATGATATAAGCAAAAAAGAAAATGTATAAAAGTTTCGAGTATCTTGTCATCTTTACGGCTTTTTAATTCATCAAGAAGTGAACCTGACAAGCCGTCTCTGTGAAGGGAAAGTGAATTGACCCGTAAGTGGCAAGACGGAAGGGTTGTAGCAGAGATTCATCGACTCCGCTCGGAATGACACGAATTGAGATTATAAAAAGCAAAGAGCCAACTCCTGTTTTGGAGTTGGCTCTTTTTAAAGGAAATTTATATGAAAAATCTCACCATTTATCGTTTTTATAAGGGTCATATTTTGTTGTTGGCTCTGTTGGAGCAACTGTTGGGTCTTCTACTTCTTGCGAAGCCGAAATAATATCAACTGATTGATATTTCTCTAACTCTAAATCTATTCTCTGATATTTCATATTTTTAAACCTCATTAAAATTCACTAGCAGAGTCATATTTTGAAGCGATTACATCAATAACATCCTTGTACTGTTCATACAAGTCAACAATGTTTGGATCATTTTTAACTGCATTTGCAATATACGAAATTGTTCTTGTGTTATTAGCAATATCTGATTCTGCATAATCTGCATAAACAGTTTTTGTTACATCACCTAAAGTTACTGTTACATAACCACGACCTACAAATTTTCTGTTCATATTTTTCTCTTTAATGTTAGCAATTGAGCCAACCATACCCTTGAAATTATCTTCTTCAAACCAGATGTTTTCATCAAGACCGATTTCATAACTAACATCCAATCTGTTGTCTTCAGGAGTCTGGAGAGTGAGAGCGCTACCATCTAACAAATTAAGTGGTGCGATAAGTGTACCCATTGTAATTGCAGCACCTTCGTTTTTCAAGCCCATAATTTTTTCAATATCAATTTGAGTATAGAAACGCATACCTGTAGCAACATTTAACTTCATTGATGCTCCTGCACGCATTTTAACATCGCCGATTGATACAGATGTTAAATTCAAATTGATTTCAGGAGTTACTGTCTCGTTTTCAGCGAAGTACTGAGTGCCATCTGTATAAGCGATTAAGCCCTTATCTTCACTTACAGGTAATGTGTAAGAAGCGCCTACATCAACTGTTTCAACCAATTTGCCATCAATATAAATATCAAATGATGTTGGTAATACTTTTGTATAAATTGCGCTGTTTTCTGTAAGAACTGTGCCAGAAACGAGTTGGTTTACATAGTCTGCATCTGTGTAGATTGCATCTCCATCAGCACAAGAAACTTTAACGCCTGCATAAACGTTTGTAAATGCGTTTTTGCCTACAAATTTTACATTTGTATCTGCACCGTAAATATCAGTACCTGCGCAGTTTTCAAATGTCATATTAAGATTTGAAAGCGAAACAGTACCGTCAGTAGTGCTTGTTGAATCATTCGCATTTGACTGACCTATTGTTGTTAAAAGTTTGCAGTTTTTGAAATAGAGAGTTGAACCGTTATCGGAAACACATGTTACATACGAGCCTAATCCGCCGCCAAAAATTGAATTTGTAGCAGTAAGTGTTAATGCTGAGTTTTTTGCAACAATAGCTGAAAATTTAGTTGATGTCATATAACAATTATCAATATTAACTATTGCTGTTTTTGAAGATGCATAAATTGCACAACCTTGGTTGTTTACATAAGCGTTTGTTGAGTTAATAGCAACGTTTTTAAATGTTACTGTAATGTCATTAGCATCAACCATAAACACGCCTTGGTTTTTAACAGAGTTTGCTACAATGTCAAACTGAGCATCAGAAGTGATTTGAGATGTTCTTTGTGAGTTTGTAATAGTAACATTTGCAGTTATTTTTGCACAGTTTGCTTTACTTGATGTACCACCTGTCCAAACAAATCCGTTTGTATCAATTGTCACTGCTTTAGCGATTGTGATGTTTACTTCAGTAACATCTTCAACTAATTTAATTGTATCGCCTGCAGTTGCAGCAGAAACCGCTTCTGCAATAGTTTTATATTGACCGAGAGTTGCGCCCACTGTCAACACCTTGCCTTCTACAGGAGTTGATGGAGTTGGAACAGTAGTAGTAGTAGTAGTTGTTGTTGTTGTAGTTGTTGTGGTAGTTGTAGTAGTTGTTGTAGTTTCTTCTGAAGAAGGTTCTTCAGGTTCAGAGGAAGGCTCTTCCGGTTCTTCGCTTGAAGATTCTTCCGGAATTACATCAGAAGTATATTTTGTGTAAATTGCAGTGTCCTCTGCTAATGCACCTGCTGTAACTTCGGTTGTATAACTTTCATCTGAATAGATTGAAGTATTTTCATCACTTGAAACTACAACGCCTGCATAAACATTTGTAAATGTATTTCTGCCTACAAATTTTACATTTGTATCTGCACCGTAAATGCCTGTACCTGCGCAGTTTTCAAATGTCATATTAAGATTTGAAAGCGAAACAGTACCGCCAGTAGTGCTTGTTGAATTATTCGCATTTGACTGACCGATTATATTCAAAAATTCGCAGTTTTTAAAGTTAAGGGTTGAGCCATTATCTTTAACAACTGTAGCCCAAGCGCCTTGACCACCGCCGAAAATTGAATTTGTAGCATCAAGTGTTAAAGTGTTGTTATTTGAAGCAATTGCAGTAAAGTTTGTAGATGTAAAATAACAGTTATCAATATTTACAGTTGCAGTTTTACCATTTGAGTAAAGCGCGCAACCTTGATTGTTTGTATGAGCGTTTGTTGAATTGATTGCAACATCTTTAAATGTTACTTCAATATTATTTGCACCAAGCAGGAATACACCTTGGTTTTTAACAGAGTTTGCAACGATATCAAATTCTGCATCAGATGTAATTTGTTCTGCTCTTTTTGAGTTCAAAATAGTAACGCTTGCAGTTAAATTTGCGCAGTTTTGTTTAGATGATGTACCACCTGTCCAAACAAAACCGTTGGTATCAATAGTTACTGCTTTTCCAATTGTAATGCTTGTCTCTGTGATGTCTTCAACAAGTTTGATTGTATCGCCAGCACTTGCAGCAGAAACTGCACTTGCGATTGTTTCATAGTCGCCTGCCTGGCCAACTGTGAGGGTGTTTCCTTCTGCCATAATAGCCATAGGTGCTATTAAAAGCACAAGGGCAAGTGAAAGTAAGATAGATAATGCTTTTTTCATTTTTCAAAATCTCCTTTTAATTAAAATTTATCGTTATCAGACGGGTCAATTGGGTCAACATACAAGTCTGCATAATAATTAATTACATCTTTATAAAACTCAAAGCTTTCATAAACGTCGATATCTTCTCTGATTGAATATGCGATAAAGCTAATAGCTCTTGAGTTGTTTAAATAGTTATTTTCAGCGTAATCGGCATAAATTGTTTTTGTAAATTCACCTTTTGTTAATTTTACATAGCCTCTGCCGATAAAGTTTACATTTGCGTTTGTGTCTTTAATATTAACAAGAGAACCTACTACTCCTGAGAAAGAGCCTTCAGAATAAAAGCCTTTATTATAATCAAACGGGACCGTAAGATAGGTTAACTTTCCATTGATATATTCAGGAGTTTCTAAAGCAACATCGTAACCGCTTATATTCTTTTTATGGGCAATAATTGTTCCCATTTCGATAGTTACACCGAGACTATCAAGCACCGAAATCTGGCTCTTATTAATCTGAGTATAAAATCTGATACCTGTTTGTTGATTAAGTCGCATTGAAGCGCCTTTTACCATTGAAACATCAGCATAAAGCGAAGTTAGTTCAAGGTCGCCTTCAATGTCGATAAATTCGCCTTCATCATACAAGTTTTCGCCGTCTGTGTATGCTACAAAATGGTCTGAGTCAACATATGGGAAAACATATCTTGCGCCAAGCTTGATTACTGTATTTAACTCGCCGTCAATTGTAACTGTGCAAGGACGTAAAAGTGTGTTTTCAATAGAATAGTTACCTGAAACCCAATATGTGTTTTCAGTAGCGCCAGGAATGATTGCTTGGCTACCTTTCCATTTTAAATATGAGAAAGAGTTGATATAACGAGTGTCTAATCTATAATAAGTTTGGTCATCATCACTTTCGTACCAAGAAACCCAACCATCATCTACACCTTTGATGTAGTATTTACCCATACTGCTAGTTCTTGCAACAAATTCTGTGATAGGTTTTTCTGATTTGATGATTACATATTTTCTGCCGTTTATACCAACATCTTCTGTGCAGAATTTTGCGATGTATGGTTTTGTATCGATAGTATCAATTTCATTTACATCAACAGTTGCAGGGGTTACTTCTGTGCCGGTGTAAGTTGCTAAAGTTTGGTAGTTTACAGGTGTGCAAGTTGCTCTGTCGATAAGTGAGTATTCAGGCGCTTGACCGTTGTCCCACCAGCAAGATGAAAGACCATAAATTTTATCAATTTTTGTTCTGATGTCTGCACCGAGTGCGCCGTCATCAGAGTCAGGGATTCTGCCTGATGAACCGATTTCGTCGATAATCAAGCCCATACCTGAATTTTTAATGAAACTAGCGGAATAAGAATCATCGAATTTTGAACCATCAAAATATTGGTGCTTTGTACCGATAAGTTTTGATAAATCGCCAACAGTTTCATCTACAAGATTTGCATAATCAGGTGTAGAAAGTCCCGCATAACCTGGGCAAACCAAGAATCTTTGTGCGTTGTTGCCGCCAAGGCCACGAACTGTTTCGATAAATTTATTTATCTGATAAGTTGCCTCTGCTTTGCGAGTATCATTTGGAGACATACTTTTTGATGAGTCTGTTGGCTCGTTAAAGCCCTCAAACATAAGGCGTGTACCATAATCTTTAAAATAAGTACCAACCTGTGTCCAGATAGTAGTCATATATGCTTCGGTCGATTCCCTATGCTCTTCATCAAGAACGATTCTCTTGCCCGAAAAACCATTATGACCATCGTGATGAATGTTGATGATACAATACATATCATTTTCAATAATCATATCAACAACTCGTTTTACACGAGCAAGAAAATCAGCATCAATTACATCGTTTTCATCTACATGGTTGTACCAAGAAACAGGCAAACGAACAAGAGTAATACCGTAAGATTTAACTGTTTGAACATATTCTTCGGTTATCGGTGCGTTTGTCCAAAGTGTTTCCCAATAGTCCATCTCATCTTCAACCGAGTCAAACTCCGTTTGAATCGAATAAGATTCACCGCGAACGCATCCATCGAATTGGTTACCAAAGTTATAACCAATTTTTAATTTTTGTTCGACAAAATCAGCCGACGACAATGAAGCATCGCTCATATCAGTTATTTTAGAACTTAAAGTACCTTCAGCATTTGTTATCTGAAATGAAAAAACAGACAACAATAAGCATAATGTTAATATAACAGAAATAATTTTGTTTAACTTTATCATTATATTCTCCTCCTTGTACTCTCTAACTTAATTATATACACAGTATTTTCAAAATAAAATTGCAAATATATTAAAAATTGTTTGCAAAAATGCAAAATGTATGATAGTATAAAGAAAAGAGGTGTTGGGTTTGAAAAATACTAAATTTTATAATGAAGATGATTTAATAGTATATTACTATTATAATGACGAACCTAAAGATGTAAAAACCCCTAATTATTTAGATAAAATATTCTTTGAAAACGCCACATATAAATTAATTTATGTTATTAGCGGTGACAGAATTTTTGAAATTGGAAAGCATAGAATCAAAGCAAGCAACGGCACTCTTGCCATTGCTCCTCCTAGTACAAGAATCGGGTTTGAGAGAACATCGAACAAAACAAATAGTTATATACAGATAGGAATTCGACCGAGTGTCTTTAATTCTATTGTAGGTGACAATGATTTTTTAAGAGTTTTTCACGACTCAAGCGATGAAGAAAAAGTATTTAATGTACTAAAAATTAATTCACTTACTGTGCTGGATTTATTTGATTCTATATATCAAACTCTTGACAAACACCTTGGCAGAATCCACTTATTACCAAAGATTTTAAGTATAATTTCTGAACTCGATATTATATTTGACGAAAAAGATAAAACTACATTTAAAGGTTCAGATAACCATAGTGTTAAATTGATGAGATATATAGAAAATAACTATACAAAAAAAATTACGCTAGACGATGTATGTGAAAAGTATTTTATAACAAAAACAACGGTGAATACTATTGTTAAAAGGAACACCGCCATGACTTTCTTGCAGTTTATAAATTCTTTAAGAATAAACGAAGCCAGACGATTAATTAAACGCACAACCACTCCGTTAACCAGAATATGCAATTTAGTAGGCTTTTCTGATTATTCTACATTTTACAGAGAATACAAAAAGATAACCGGAATCCCGCCTTCAAAAGAAAAGCGGCGAAAACTAGAATAAAAAACTCGAATGCAAAATGCATTCGAGTTTTTTATTCTACCCAATCAGGCATTGATTTAAAACATACTGTTTTTTGTTTATACGGAAAGGTTAGTTTGCAAGAATACAGCATCGGTGTGCTCAATTTATCGCGCGAACCGTATTTATGGTCTCCAACGAGTGGATAACCACGTGAAGCGAACTGAACGCGAATTTGATGTGAGCGACCTGTATGCAATCGGATATGAATAAGCGAAGTTTCTCCGCTTATAGACATCACATTATATTCAAGCTTTGCGCGTTTTACGCCTTTTCGTTCGCGCTTTACAACAAAAACCTTATTTTTTCTCGAATCTTTAAAGAGTAAATCTTCTAAAGTGTCGCTCTCAGGCGGATTTCCATGTACCATTGCTACATATTCTTTTACCATTTCGCCGTTTTGAATAGCACGCGAAAGAGATGCCGCCGACTGCTTATTGCGCGCATATACCATAACTCCGCCGACATTTTTATCAAGACGATGAACTGTAAAAATCTCTCCGCCTATCTCTCTTTTTATCGTTTCGGGCACTTCCCTTTCCGAATCCATACCAACAGGCTTTATCAGCACGATTATATCATTATCACGATGAATTATATGCATATTTCCTACCTTAATATAAAGGGATGCAAGTTATTGCATCCCTTTTAAATTACATTTCTACAACGATTTCGTGAGTTTTGCCGTCACCAAAGAGCAATACTTCGTTGCCGTCTACTGCAACACCATCTACTGTAAGGCTCTTCACACCGCTTTGGGCTTTGCCCTCATTCTTAACAGTAATCTTATATGTATCACCGCGGAATACACGAATCATAGTAACCTCATCCCAATCGCTCGGTAAGCAAGGATTTACTGTAAAGCTGTTGTAAGACGGGTGGAAACCGAGCATATACTGAGTAATTGCTCTGAACATCCAGCCTGCAGTACCTGTTACCCAAGCGAAAAGTGTTTCACCTTTACGCGGGTTATCAGGACCGAAGTACATATTAGTTACAACATAAGGCTCGCAACCTGATTCGTCTGACGGGTTAGAATCAGCATCAGGCAAGATTTTTGAAATAGTTTCATAAGCCTTGTTACCTCTGCCAAGCAGTGTGTCAGCAACAACCTTGAATGTACCGCCATGGCAGTAAGGTGTACCGTTTTCCCAGATACCAGGGATAAAGCTTGTAAGTCTGCCGATACGGTTGTTAAATTTTGTATATGTAGGATAAAGTGTCAATGGACCGTAGTCAGAATCAAGATACTTATCCACTGCTTCGATACATTTGAGTTTTCTTTCATCATCGCAAACATCAGAAAGAACAGCCCAAGTCTGAGAATTAAGGTAAATCATACCCTCTTTTTCAGTATGACTGCCGACTTTTTCGTCATAGTCGTTGATAGCAGCTAAGTACCATTCGCCGTCCCAACCTTTATTGTTAATAGCCTCTTTGAGCACCTTAGCACGCTCTATCATCTCGTTGTAAACTTCTTCGTCTTCAAGAACATCACGAGCGATTTCAGCCATATTATGAAGTGCATAATGAGCCGCGATAGAAGTCCAAACAGATTCACCCTCGCCTTTAAGACCTGTCATATTAAGCGAATCGTTCCAGTCGCCGTCACGCGATTTTACAAGACCGTCTTTACCGAGGTCACTTGAAACAAAACGAGCTGCGGTAAGCATATGCTCCCAAACTGTGTCTTCTTTAACCGGAAGTCCGTCAGCATCAAGATATTTAACTTTTGTTTTAAGGAAATCTACATCTCCTGTTTCTTTGATATACGCATTAATTGTGGGTGCTACCCAAGTCGGACCGTCGGAATAAACGTGATGGTCGAGCGGCAACCAACCGCGAACGCAACGTCCGTCCTGATACATATATGTAAGAGTTTCAAGGATTTTTTCTTTAGCGAGTTCTTTGTTAAAAGATGCAACTGCCCAAGCGTCCTGCAACTGGTCGCGGAAGCCTTTACCTGTATCACGACCAACCTCAGCACAAAGAGCAACCTGATGCTTGAGCCAATAGTTTGCAAAGTTATTTACTTTTTCATCAGGAGTGTTGATGAAAATGCCTTCTGAAAGCTCTTTTTTATTTTGAAGTACTGCATTAAAATCATTTTCAATTTTACCGTCAGCAAATACTTTTTTAGCTAAAGCTTTAGCAGTATCCATTGTATCAACACAACCGATAATAACGTTAAACGATACGCTCTCGCCTGCTGAAAGTTCAAAATCATGCTGTATAGCACCTACCATCTGCTCGCAAGCTGCAAGAGAATTAGAAAGCTTGTCTTTAGAAATTGCTTCAGGCGAGAATGCACTACCGTAAACACCTAAAAATGCTCTTTTTGATGTATCAAAAGCAACCGGCTTTGTATCTGTAGACATAAAGCCATTGAACCACTCGTGCGGACGCTCCATAGCGAGATTAAAGCAAACGATTGAGTTTGTTTCTTCATCAAATTCGCCGTGAACATATGAGTTGTAATCAGAATATCTCTGATAACCCTCAAGCTGAAATTCCGCGAAAGAGTAAACAGAAACTGATTTTGTTTCAGTTGACTTGTTTTCAAGTGTTACTGTCCAAATTTCGCAAGGATCTTCATCATTAACGAAGATACGGGCAGTAGCTTTTAAACCGTCGCAAGTTGAAGTGATATCCGAATATCCAAGACCATGAGTACATGAATAATCTTCAACATCAGTTTTGCAAGGATACCAACCCGGATTGAAAACCTTGCCTGTTTTCTTGTCCTTTACATAGAAATAACGATTACCGTCACGAATAACGGAACATCTACCCTTACCTGTCGGGTCGATATATGAAAGCGCACGAACACCGTAAGCGCCGATACCTCCGCCTAAATGATTGACACCTGCTAAAACTCTTGCATTCCAGATGTAGTTAAGAAGCGGTCTTGCAGGCTGTTTTTCTGTAATAACATACTTGTTACCGTCTTGAAAATGTCCAAACTTAGCCATATTTTCCTCCTGAAAATTAGTATTAGGTTTATTATATATTAAATTAAATTCCTAGTCAATGAAAATTTACGGTTAGTACCCTATTTTCTCTAAAGTTTCAACCGCGAAGCCGACTAGTTCAGCACAGGTCTTTCTTACACCCTGATTTAGTTTCCTGCAAGAAAGCTCGCCGTATTTCGCTTTAAACTCAGATAAAAACTCTTTGCGTTTGGTTGCGGTTGCAACTTTTGCGCTCTGCTCGTCTTCGCAGAGTTTTGCATTCGCAAAACCGATTACGGTAATTGCACCCGAAACTGCTCCGCAGATTTCACCACAGCCCATACCGCTGCCGAAACCGCTTGAAAGCGACATAGCCGTAGCGGTATCCATTCCATATTTCTCACAGAAAACGGCGATAACAGCCTGAGCGCAGTTTTTACCTGACATAAATAATTCTATAGATTTATCTGATAAAATGCTCATTATTTATCCTCTTTTCGCTGAACTTTAGTTTTTGAACCGTCAGGTCGTACGATATAAGTATTATCAAGCTGAGCGGTGAGGTTACGTTTTACAAGTGCTACATACTCCTCGCGCAAAGCTTTTTGCTCTGTTCTTTCCTCATCGGTAAGACCTACCGATTTCTGCTTTCTTGCAAGTTCATTTATTCTGTCAATTTTTTTCTGTTCCATCTATTTCAGTACCTCTTTACATTTCTGCAAAACTTTATTTGCTACAGGACCGCCTACTGATGCACCCGAGCCGCCATTTTCAACTACAACCACGAAAGCGAGCGGTAAGTCCTCATCATCATTAAAGCCGACGAAAACTGCATGCGGTCGCTGATCTTTAACCTCAGCAGTACCTGATTTCGCGCAAACATTAAGTCCCGGGAAATTCCATTCGCCGTAAGTCTGCTCTACGTTGTTTTTCATTAATTCCTTAATCTGCTCGGCAGTATCTGACTCCATCATACGGCTTCCCGTACCGCCTTTTGAAAATTTCAGCGGAAGTCCGCTTTGAGTCTTGATTGACTCAATCATATAAGGCTTTTCAGGAACACCGCCGTTTGCAATAGCACCCACAAATGTTAAATACTGCAACGGATTCATCATATCGGTATACTGGCCCATACCTGCCCACGCAAAGTCAATATCTTTACCGCCGTCAACATTAAAATATGAAGTTTTGGCTTCAATACCGTCAATCGAGAAAGACTGGTTAAATCCCGCCTTTTCGGCATATTCGGTCAGAACATCTCCGCCGAGGTCAGCCGCTAGCTGAGAAAAATAGGCGTTACAGGATTTTGCCAACGCATCTTCGAGCGTCAACGTTCCGTGATTACCAAGGCAGGAAATCCATTCGCCGTTTATTTCGACACCTTTATTGCAGGTGTATTTGCGCTCATATGCATCGGAAAAAGTTTCAATTGAAGCCGATGCGGTGATAATTTTGAAGGTAGAGCCGGGCGTAAATGTACTCGATAAAAATCTATTAATATAAACGCCCTTGTATTCGCCGTTTTTTGCTCTTTTAACATCTTCCTCGTCATTTGGGTCATAAGTAGGACTGGAAACCATACAGATAACTTCGCCGGTTTTGTAGTTATATACACCAACTGTTCCCGAATGACCTCCAAGTGCCTCCAGCGCAGTTGAGCAAACCTCGGAATCAAGTGTAATTTCAATATTATTGCCCTCTTTTGAATAGCTGTAGACACCGTTTATTTTACTGTAGCCTGTAAGCTTGTCAATATATGATGAATGAAGACCTGTTTTGATAAATCCGCCGAAATCGCCTATTGCATGAAGCGTTGAGAGGCGGATATTTTTATTGGAATTATACCGGCGGATACCATTTTCAGTCTGTGCTAAAACAGTTCCGTTTCTATAGGTTATATTGCCGGCTTGTACAATTGTGCCGTTATTGTTAAAATGATTA
>JBGVHY010000047.1:0-12667 GCA_045122755.1 Acutalibacteraceae bacterium
TTAAAACGGGTGATTTAATTGTTTACACCTCGGCGGACAGCGTTTTTCAGATAGCGGCTCATGAGAATATTATTCCGATCGAAAAGCTTTATGAATACTGCAAAATTGCTCGTGAGATTTTAGTCGGAGAGCATGGAGTAGGCAGAGTTATCGCCCGCCCGTTTGAAGGCGAATATCCTTTTAAACGTACTTCAAACCGTCACGATTTTTCGATTTTACCGCCTGAAGACACAATGCTTGATAAATTAAAGCAGAGTGGTTTGGATACAATTGCAGTCGGTAAAATCAATGATATTTTCAGCGGTGTCGGTATTTCGGAATATGTTTATACTAAAGATAATACTGATGGAATGGCTAAAACCGAAGAATACTATAAAAAAGATTTTAACGGCTTGTGCTTTATAAATTTAGTTGATTTTGATATGGTTTACGGTCACCGCAGAAATGTTGACGGCTACGCAAATGCGTTGTCTGAATTTGATAAATGGCTCGGCTCGTTTTTTGAAAATTTAAGCGATGATGACTTGCTTATTATCACCTCTGATCACGGTTGCGATCCGGCATTTACAAAAACAACCGACCACACAAGAGAATGTGTACCGCTAATTATGTATAAAAGAAACGTAAAACCGCAGAATTTTGGAACATTACCGACTTTTTCGGTAATTGCTAAAACAGTCTGCGATTATTTCGGTGTTGGGTTTGACTGTGCAGGAAAAAGCCTTTTAGGAGAATGAAATGGATAAAAAGTTAATTAATTGCGCGATAGAGGCGATGAAAAGCTCATATTCGCCGTATTCAGGCTTTGCAGTAGGTGCGGCGCTGCTTTGTAAAAACGGCAAGATTTTTACAGGCGTAAATATCGAAAATGCTTCGTTTTCTGCTACTAACTGCGCAGAGCGCACCGCTTTTTTTAAAGCAGTTTCAGAAGGCGAAAAAGAATTTTTAAGTATTGCAGTAGTCGGTGGTAAAAATGGCGAAATTGTTGATTATTGTCCGCCTTGCGGTATCTGTCGTCAGGTTATGGCGGAATTTTGCGATAAAGACTTTGAAATTTTGCTTTTTAACGGAGAGAATATCAAAAAATACACCTTGGACGATATTTTACCAATCAGTTTTGAAATGTGAGTGAAGCTTTTATGAGAATGTATGATGTTATACAGAAAAAACGTGACGGCGGTGTATTAACGCAGGCTGAAATCGAGTTTTTTGTAAACGGCTATGTAAGCGGTGAGATACCTGATTATCAGGTGTCAGCTTTGATGATGGCGATTTTTTATAAAGGAATGACCGATGAGGAAACTTTTAACCTCACAACCGCAATGTTAAACAGCGGTGATAAGGCGGATTTGTCCGCTTTCGGCGGTAAAGCAGTAGATAAACACAGTACAGGCGGTGTGGGCGACAAAACCACTCTTATTGTAGCGCCAATGGTAGCAAGCCTCGGTTGTTTCGTTGCGAAAATGTCGGGCAGGGGCTTAGGTCATACAGGCGGTACAGTTGATAAACTAGAGTCGATAAAAGGCTATAAAACCGAGCTTTCGCCTGAACGATTTATGTCCGTTGCGAAGAGTTGCGGTATCTCAGTCGTTGGTCAAACCGGTAATTTTGCACCTGCTGATAAGAAAATTTATGCTTTACGTGATGTTACCGCGACGGTTGACAGTATTCCGCTTATCGCATCAAGCATTATGAGTAAAAAGCTTGCAGCAGGCGCTGATACAATTGTGCTTGATGTGAAAACAGGTAGCGGTGCTTTTATGAAAAACAGCGCCGAGGCTGTAAAATTAGCCGAATGTATGGTTGATATCGGTAAGCGCTACGGCAGAAAGGTAGCGGCGCTTATTACCGATATGGATATACCGCTGGGACTTAATATCGGCAATGCGCTGGAGGTTAAAGAGGCAGTAGAGGTGTTACAAGGAAACGGACCTGACGATTTAAGAGAAATCTGTGTTGAGCTTGCGGCTGTGTTAGCTTCGCTTTCTTTAAGCAAACCGCTCGAAGAAACTCGAAAAGAAGCCCGAAAAGTACTTGAAAATGGCATGGCTTATGAAAAATTTTTAAGCTGGATTTCCGATCAGGGCGGCGATTCATCTGTGTTTAATGATATGGATAGCTTCTGCAAAGCGGAGTATTCTTATGAAATAAAAGCACCTGAAAGCGGATATATTTCACATATGGACGCTGAGTTAATAGGAAAATCCTCGGTAATGCTCGGTGCCGGCAGAAATAAAAAAGAAGATAAAATTGATTTTTCTGCGGGTATCGTGATGAAAAAGAAAACAGGGGACAATGTGAAAAAAGATTCAATAATTGCTGTTATGTATTCCTCGGTTACAAATGATTTTACGGCTGCCGAGAAGATGTATTTATCAGCAGTAAAAGTATCTGATTCGCAAATAAAAACCTCGCCATTAATCATAGACAGGGTGATAAAGTGAAAGATAAAAGAAGTGTAAAAAAGTACATATTTATTGCTGTTATCGGAATTACAATCCTGTTTGTTTGGTCAAATTCCTTTAAAGTCGGTGACGCTTCAATTGACGACAGTAACGGGATAAAAGCGCTTATTTTGTCTTTCTTTTCATCATTCGGAATTAACCTTGAAGGAACGTTTTTTATTGAATTTATAAGAAAAATCGGGCATTTTGCTGAGTATTTTATACTCGGCACAGAGCTTATGATTTTCAGAATTAATTATCTTAAAAAAGATAAAAACTCATTTGTGAATTTGTTATTTATCGGTGTGACAACTGCTTTTTTAGACGAATCCATTCAGCTTATTCCTATGCTCGATAGAAGCTCCGAAGTTATCGACGTATGGATTGATGTTGGTGGTGTTTTATCGGCTTTTGTATTTGTAACCGTAATTTATTTCCTGATAAGTTTATTTAAAAAAGGTAAAAGTTAATAATTTATTTACTTTACAATAGCGTTATATTGTGATATAATTATCAATAATGCAAAAATCACAAGGAGTGATGAAATGAGTAAACTTATTAATCATTTTAAGAGATATAGGTTTGTTTTAAGCGAATTAGTTAAAAAGGGTATAACCTTGCGTTACAGAAGAAGTTACCTCGGTGTACTCTGGACTTTGCTTGAACCGCTTTTAAATATGTTTGTTCTTTATTTTGTGTTTGGTTCATTGCTTGGAAGAAGCAACGGCGATTACGGCGGACTTCATTTTATGGTATACATCTTGTCAGGTCGTCTGATTTATTCATTCTTTAACCAGACTACAAAAGAGTGTACAAGAATTATCCGTTCCAACGCGGCACTTATAAAAAAGGTTCATATCCCGAAATATTTGTTCCCGTTGTCGAATGTTTTGTATAATTTCTTTTTATTCGTAACTTCACTTATTGTTTTGTTGGTTGTATCAATCGTTCTTATCTTTATGGGAACTCAGCCTATGTTCGGCTGGGGCATTTTGCAGATTTTCATTCCTATGATTAATCTGTTTTTGCTTACTTTCGGCGCTTCTCTTATTCTTGCTACAATCGGTGTTTTCTTCAGAGATATGGAATACTTGTGGAATGTATTTATGGGACTTTTGTTCTATGCCTGCGCTATTTTCTATAGCATGGACAGAATTATTGCAACCTCACCGACTGTCGGCAAAATTATGAGTCTTAATCCGCTTTATTGCATTATTACAAATTTCCGTGAATGTCTGCAGCCTGCAGGTGTTATGAGCTGGTCTTATGTGCTTTACTCGTTCTTATTCGGTATAGTAGCTATTATTTTTGGCGCATGGGTATTCCGTAAGAATCAGGATAAATTCATTTTATACGTATAATTAAAGGAGTTGTAAATATGAGAAAACCTGTCTTGAAGCTTGAAAAAGTAGGTATGAAATTCAATTTAAGCTCCGAAAAAGTTGACAGTTTAAAAGAATATTTTATTAAATTTATGAAGAGAGATATTCATTATGATGAGTTTTGGGCGCTCAAGGATGTTTCTTTTGAACTTGAAAAAGGTGACCGATTAGGAATTTTAGGTCTAAACGGTGCCGGTAAATCCACTCTTTTAAAAGTTATCGCAGGCGTTTATAACCCGACCGAGGGTTCTATACAGCGCAAAGGTCTTATAGCACCGCTTATCGAGCTTGGTGCAGGCTTTGACCCTCAGTATACAGGCGCTGAAAATATTTATCTCTATGGTTCGGTTTTAGGCTTTTCTAAAAAGTTTATCGCTGAAAAATATGATGAAATCGTTGAATTTTCGGGACTTGAAAAGTTTATCAATGTTCCACTTAAAAACTATTCTTCGGGTATGAAATCTCGTCTTGGTTTTGCGATTGCTACTATTGTTGAACCTGATATTCTTATTCTTGATGAGGTTTTATCAGTTGGTGATGCCAAATTCAGAAAAAAGAGTGAGAAGAAGGTTACTGAGATGTTTGACCGCGGTGTAACCGTACTTTTTGTTTCGCATAATACTTCTCAGGTGCTTCGTCTTTGTAATAAAGCTATTTTGCTTGAACATGGTAAAATAATTGCATCAGGATTGGCAGAAGATGTATGTAAAATTTATGAGGATAAAATCAATAGCTAAATAAAATAAGCGACACTTCATTTTGAAGTGTCGCTTTTAAGTTATTCTGTTAATTTTCTTAAATCGTCCGAAGTGTAAACATATTTTTTATCACAGAAGTGGCAGTCAACCTCGGTTGTTTCCTGTTCGTCCGCAAGACGTAAAAGCTCATCTTTTCCGATTGATTTTAATACCTTGTCGGTACGCTCTTTTGAACAACCGCATTTGTAGGAGATATCATTTTCCTCGAGTACCTCAACCTCAAAATTTTTCAAAGCAAGCTTTACAATGTCTAGTATGCTTTTGCCCTGTGAAAGCATTGAAGTTACACTTGGCAGTCCTTTAAGTCCGTCCTCAATTAAATCTGCGGTATCATCACCCGCTGCAGGAAGCATCTGAATAATAAATCCTCCTGCTGAATTGATGCTTAAATCAGGATTGATTAAAACACCTAACGCACAGACAGTCGGAATCTGCTCGGATTCAACGTAGTAAGCCGCGATATCCTCGGCAATCTCACCTGAAACAAGCTCAATTGCACCGTTGTAAGGCTCTTTAAGACCGATATCCTTTGAAACAAACAAAGTACCTTTGCCGATCGCACCGCCTACATCAAGTTTACCCTTATATTTTTCAGGAATGTCAACCATCGGGTTTACAACATAGCCCTTAGGGTTGCCCTGATTATCACTTACCGCAACAAGTCCGCCTGCCTCGCCGTCACAGTCAATCTTAACAGTTATAGAGCTGTTTTCCCCTTTAAGAACACACCCCATCATTGAGGTTGCAGTCAGCAATCTGCCGAGCGCTGCGGTCATAACAGGATATGTTTTATGAAAATCAGAGGCTTGCTGAACAATGTCAGCAGTATCAGCGCATACCGCGCTTACAAGCCCATCTGAAGTTATACATCTTATAATTTTTCCCATTTTCTTCTCTCCGAAATGTTTTTATATACATTATATCCTATTTTTTATAAAATTCAAGCACTCTTTTATTTTTGTTGCTAATTCATACTTTATGAAGATAAATTTGTTGAGTTTTACAATAGAAATTTTTATATAAATTTGTTATACTATATTTATAAATTAATATGTGTCAGGAGTACATAATATGAAGTCAAGAATTATGGCTTTGATTTTAGTAGTTTGTATGTGCTTTACAGCATTATTTACAGGACAGATTGTTTCAGCATCCAAAATGCGAGGCGACCTTAATACCGATGGCGTTGTTGATGTCAAGGACTTGTTGATTATCAGAAAATACTGTGCAAATCTTGTTGATTTAAGTGCCGATTTGCAGACTCAAGCTGACTGTGACAATGACGGTAAGGTTAAATTAGCAGATGTTAATGCAATGATTAATTATCTGCTAAAAAGGGGCGATCTTTATAAAGAAGCCGCAAACACATGGTACACCCTTCATGATTGGGAAAGCTATGAACTGGATGCGGGTCCTAAAGAGTTCAAGCTTGAAAACGCAGTAACAGGTGTTACTACGGTTTCTAATGATAAAAATACTTTCAGTCAGAAAGCGGTTGTACTCAAGTCCAACGGCTTGTCTTATAAATCAGGCACCAGCGGCGGTTCAAATCCAACTGCCGGAGATTATCCTTCTACAATTACCATAAGCCAGACTAATACAAGCACTGAGATTGCAGATGCTACCAATCTTCGTGTTCTTATGAACTACGTTCCGAAGGCTGATGAGCTTTCAGTATTGTATATCGGCTTTACATTCAAAGGAAGTCTTGATAAATACTATCATCGTATAACTCTTGAAAACTACAGCGAGTATAACTATTTCTATTTCGCAGGCAAAGAGTTTACAAAGATGGGGGAGAGACGTACTTATCTTGAAGATGAAGTTGTAGAAACAATTACTTTGACTAATGACCAAGTTAAGAAAATCAGAACAGTATGCATCTGGTTTGAGTCGAATAAAGGCAATGCAGGCGCACCTCTTATAATTGATGATATTGATTATTATGAGGGTGACGCAACATTAGACGGCTCTGCCGCTGATGATGCTAACTTACCTCAGCCTGATGAGCTTGTAAATGACGGCAAGAATAAATATATCGCTATTTCATTCGACGACGGACCGCAGGTTTATTCGCCTACAGGCAAGCATTATATGGAATACTATATGGATGTAGCAAAAGATTATGACGCAAAATTCTCGTTCTTCGTAATAGGTAATAATTGCGGTGACGATGCAAGAGATGTCGAGGTGCTCAAACGCGCGGTTGAAGAAGGCCATGCAATCGAAAACCATACAACTGACCATACCAATCTTTTTGAATTGTATCAGAATACAGGTGATTTAACTCAGCTTGTAAAGAAAATCACCGAGCTTGATGATTGGCTTCGTAAAAATGTAGGTGTCGAAACTAAGTATTTAAGACCGCCGTTTATCGGTATAAGCTCAAATGTTTATGCTGCGGCTAAGAATGCCGGTATGAAGGCTTGCATCTGCGGCCCTTGTCCTCAGGACTATAATCAGCCGTCGACTGATTATGAAACTCTTTATTACGAGAAAAATCTCTGCGACGGTATAATTTCGCTTAATCATGAGCATTTTATTGATAACGTTGAAACAATCAGAAGACTTCTTGAGCATTTTACAGCTCTTGGATATAAATTTGTAACTATTGATGAATTGTTTGAATTAAAAGGCGTTGACCCTACCTGCGATAAGACATATTGTATGCAGTCAGGCAGCGGTTATGCTACTATTATGGATTAAGGTCGGATAAATTTGGGTTTTAAAAAACTCCTTGTAAGTGATAAAGAAAAATATGAGAAATACTTTCTGCCGGATAAAAGACGTGGTTGTGAATATTCATTCGCCTGCAATTTTATCTGGCAGGACGTTTATCATTCAAGTTTTGATATAATTGAAAATTGCTACGTTGCAAAAACCGATAGGCATGGGCATAATATTTATAACCTGCCGTTAGGCGAAAAAGCGGATATAATAAAAGCAGTTAGGGCTATTATTGATTTCGAGGGCAAAAATACCGTTATAAGAGGTATTCTTGATTATCATATTCCGTTTTTGAAAGAACATTTCGGCGATACGTTTGAGTTTTCCTATAACCGAGATGAGAGTGATTATATCTATCTTAGTGAAAATTTAATAAATCTTTCGGGTAAAAAATATCAGGCGAAGCGTAATCTTATAAGACGTTTTAAAGATAATCCGGATTGGTCTTACGAGCAGATTACTAAGGATAATGTTAATGAATGTATTGCTTTGAATTATATTTGGAGTGATGATAAAAACATCGCCGTTTCTAATGATATGCGTATGGAAATCGGCGCTTGCAATACCGCTCTTGCTCATCTTGAGGTTTTAGGGTTAATAGGTGGGCTTATCAGACGTGAAGGTAAGGTTGTAGCTTACAGCATCGGTGAGAAATTAACCGATGATACATTTGTTATTCACTTTGAAAAAGCGCTTGACATAAAAGGCTGTTACCAGACGATTAATAATGAGTTCGCTTCCCGAAACTGTGTCGGTTTAAAATATGTCAACCGCGAGGAAGATGCCGGGGAAGATGGACTCAGGAAAGCCAAGCTTTCCTATAATCCTGAAATAATACTTCATAAATACGAGGCGAAATTCAAATGTTAAGCAAAGTTTTAAAAAAATCCACTTGTGCCGAGTGCAGATTTTGTTGTGGTTTTGATAAAGATGATGATTGGGAAATTCCCGTTATAAGCGAAAGATTAGCTGAGCGCCTGAAAAATGAAGGTGTTAAGGTAGTTGATTTTGACGGTTGTCTTAAATATGACCTTGAATTTAAAGGTGACGAAGTAAAATACTGCCCGTTTCATTCCAAAGAAACGGGCTGTACTTTAAACGGGGAGGATAAGCCGTTTGATTGCAAAATTTGGCCACTCAGAGTTATGCGAAAGAATAATATAAGAGTTTTGGCAATTGCAAAAACTTGTCCTGCATTTAGTGTGACAAAAACTGATTTGTTACGACTTATTAATGAAGGACTTCTTGAAGAGATTAAGGAGTACATTTCAAAAAATCCGTATGTAATAAATGAGTTGAAGGATGACTATGAAGTTCTTGTTGAATTTTAAAGTTTTCTACCAATTCTGAAAAGGAGGACGAATGAAAATTTTAAGAGCAATTATTTTTATAGTTTCTGTCGGTTTGTGTATTTGGTTTTTAGGTCCGCTTTATAAAGGTGTAGTTCATATAGGTATGCTTTATCCGCTTCCGTTTTTAGGACTTTTTATGCTCTTTTCTGTAAGACCTGATTTGCTTATCTATTTATTTAAAAGATTTAAAGTTTTAATTATAATCGGCACTTCACTTGTCGGTATTGGAATAATAGTTTTCTGCTCACTTGTCGGTGTGATGCTTAAATATGCAAATAATACCGCTCAAAGCGGAAAAACTGTTGTGATTTTGGGTTGTCAGGTTACGGGCAAAACACCAAGTCTTATGCTTTATGACAGAATGATTGGTGCGCTCGAATATATAAATAAAAATCCTGATAGCTATATAATCGCTTCGGGCGGTAAGGGAATAGGCGAACAGATTTCCGAAGCTCAGGCGATTAAAGATTTTTTGGTAAGCCGCGGAGTTCCGGGCGACCGAATTATTATGGAAGATAATTCGACCGATACAAAAGAGAATATTGCTTTTTCCGCGAAAATCATCGAAGAATATGGACTTAATAAAGATATCGCGGTAGCAACCGACGGATTTCATCAGTTCAGAGCGGCTTATTTTTCCAAGAAGAATGATTTGAATTGCTCCGCAATTACCTGTGATACAAGATGGTATTTTTCGGCATCTTATTATTCGCGTGAGGTTTTAGCAATTTTTAAAATGCTCCTTTTTTAAAAAAAGTATTAAAAAATATATTTTTTTATGAAAAAACGCTTGCATTTTATTGAAATCTATGCTACAATACCGATAGTAAAATATTTGTTTAAAATTCGGGTAAAAGGAGTTTTCGAAATGTTTGTTAAAAAAGATGAATATATTAAACCTGAAATTATGATTATAAAATTTGGTTCAGAAGATATTATCACTGCAAGTGAAGGTGAAGATCAAGAAAATAACGATCCATGGGAAAATGATATTTTCTAATCGATTAATTTAAAAATACCTTTTATTAAGGGACTATAGAGCGACTTTTTGTCGCTCTTTTTGTATTTAGACAGGAGTTTATAAATGGACAAAATAACAAATATACCAACACTTAATTGGTTTGAGTCTAATCCTTGGGCAAAAGTAGGTAATAAGTATACAGGAAGCATCGGTGCAAAAAGTATCAGCGATAATGCTTTTCTTTACAGAATTAACTTTTACCGTAAGGATGAGGGAAATGTACTTGTCGCTGAGATTTATGACAGCATCAGTCAGCTAGACAGCGAAGTAACTGAATATACTTCAAAAACCTTTGACGGCAGCGAAGAAGGCAGAAACGAAATGATTGAATGGCTTGAGTTTCAGTATTCTGAGTTTTGCAATGAAGGCAAGGATAAATTAAAAATACATTATAATAAGTAAAAAACCACCGCAAAATGACACGACCCCCTAAAGTTAGCCCAAAAAACTAACTTTAGGGGGTCTTTTTTCTATCTTAAAAACTTTAAAAATTCCTCTGCCATGCGTTTTGCGCCGTCTTCTGACGGGTGCAGATGGTCGCCTGAATCGTAAATCGGAAAAAATGCGTCGATATCATCAGGGTCGCGTACAGCCTTATCAAGGTCTATAAATCCATCGATTTCGTCGGTAGTTCTTATCCACTCGTTAATTTCTTGACGTACTTTGTTTCTCGGCTCATCGTAGGTTCGCCAGCCTTTAATAGGCAAAAGGGTCGCGAAATAAATTTTCTTTTTATGCTTTCGCGCTTTCCTAATATAAAAGCGATAACCCTCAATCATCTGCTCGCAAGTCGGCATATTACTCATAGGTCTGAGCGGATTTTTGCCATCAGGGTGTATAAGGTCATTAATTCCATGTAAAACTACGATTTTATCGCAACCGTCAACATCGGTTTCAGGCTCAAATCTTGTTTCACCGCAAAGTCCGTAAGAGGCATAAAGAACAGTATCATACTGACCAAGAACTCTTGTTCCGCAAACGCCTCTGCGGATAATTGTACGGTTTTCTATTCCGTTTTCTTTAAGCCCTAATGTGATGTAATCGGGATAGGACTGTGCAGTAATTGAGTCGCCGAAAATGACAAGCGCATTAGTGTCTTCGGTTGTTTTAACATCGATAGTATCAATAAAATGATAATAAGAAGTATTCATTCGCTTTTCAAAAGGGAATTCTTCCATCTCGATATAATCACCAAAGGCGTAATAGTTATGCAATAAAGGTCCCTTTATAAGTACGCCGTTTGTCATATTGGTAAAATCTTTTAAATAATAGCTTACAAAATAGTTGCTGTCGGCAGTTACAGGGAAATCAAGCTCATCGCTTATAACCTCTTCGCCTGAGTGAATTTCTACAGAACTTTCACCGCTGAAAGTAAGCGGTTTTACAGAAGCAGTATCAATGCGCATATCATCGATAGCGGCGGCGATATTTGCTTTATCAATTTTAACCGTTTCAGGGCCGCAGAAGTTTGAAAAATGAACCCTGACTTTATTGCCCGAAATTGTCGATTTAAAAAAATATCTAAAACTTACGTTTTTTGAATATCTTTCAAGTCTGTTGTCTGCAATAGACGGCGAATTGCCGAATACCGCAACCCATTTTTCGTTATCCATTTATTTTTTCACATTCCTTAAAAATTACTTTTAAAATAATACCATAAAAGCTTTAAAAAGTAAACAAAAACATTTGACTTTTACTATATAAAGTAATAAAATATAATTACACTATAAAATGGAGACAAATATGGATATTTTAAAGAAATTACAAGATGAATTTAAACTTCGACCTTCTCAGGTTGAGAACACAGTAAAATTAATTGACGATGGAAATACCATTCCGTTTATCGCGCGTTACCGTAAGGAAATGACAGGCTCACTTGACGACCAGACTATCAGAGAGCTTAATGAAAGACTCGTATATTTGCGCAATATGGACGAGCAGAGAGAAAAAATCATTGCTACAATCGATGAACAGGGCAAATTAACTGATGAGCTCAAAGAGGCAATTGTAAAAGCCGAAACCTTGACAGAGCTTGAAGATATTTACAGACCTTACAGACCGAAAAGAAAGACAAGAGCTTCGGTCGCTAAGGAAAAAGGGCTTGAGCCGTTGTCGCAGTTTATTTATGAAGGAAATTGCGATGAAAATTCAGTTAAAGCGGAGGCTGAAAAGTATATTGATGAAGAAAAAGGCGTTGCAAGTGTAGATGAAGCGCTTGCAGGCGCATCTGACATTATCGCAGAAAACATTTCAGATGATGCTAATATCAGAAAACGTCTTCGCGTTGTGATGAATCATAACGCGATTATCACTTCAAAAGGCACAGGTGACGACCTCTCGGTTTACGAGATTTACGGCGATTTTGCAGAAAATATTAAGAAAATTCCGGGTCATAGAATTTTAGCGCTTAATCGCGGCGAAAAAGAGGGATTTTTAAAAGTAAATATTGAAATTGACCGCGATACTGCATTAAATATTGTTAAATCAAATCACGTAAACGGCAATTCTTACTGCGCTGCTTTAGTTGATGCGGCGGCAGAGGATGCTTATGACCGCCTTATTTTTCCGTCGGTTTCCCGAGAGATAAGAAATGAACTTACAGAAAAAGCCTCCGACGCTGCTATTAAAGTATTTTCGCTCAATCTTCGTCAGTTGTTATTGCAACCGCCTGTTAAAAATAAAATTACAATCGGGCTTGACCCAGGGTATCGAACAGGCTGTAAAGTAGCGGTTGTAGACGGCACAGGTAAAGTGCTTGATACAGGTGTGATTTATCCCGTTCCGCCTCATTCAAAGGTAGAAGAAGCAAAGAGAATAATCAAAAATTTTGTAAAGAAATATAATGTTGATTGCTTTGCAATCGGCAACGGTACTGCATCTCACGAAACCGAGGAGTTTGCGGCTGAGGTTATCAGAGAGCTTGACTGCAGTGTAAGCTATATGGTAGTTTCCGAAGCAGGCGCTTCTGTATATTCAGCCTCAA
>JBGVHY010000048.1:0-3729 GCA_045122755.1 Acutalibacteraceae bacterium
TCCCATAATCGGCATTGAACGCTTATCATCGGCAAAAAGACCGGTTTTTATATTGCAATCCCAATAAACATAAACAATGCCTGTTCCCGAAATGTAAGCATTTTTGAGCGCTGACAAGCAGATATCATCAAAATGCAGACGGTGCATACAGTTGTTAAAGTACTGCGAAACCGCTTTTGAAGCAAGCATTATCTCCTCATCAGAAAGTCGGGCGAATTTTCGCTTGTTTCCGTTCATTAGCTCGGATTCAAGACATTTCTGAGCCTCTTTAAGGCTGATTCCCGAAATGCCTATCGGTGAGAATGAAACGCTGACTTTTTCACCGCCGATTACGGCGATTTTATAATCGCCGATACGTTTTACAACATTGTTAGTAACCAGCGGTTTGTCTGTCCCGCATTTTGCGCCGTACCATTGCTCGCCTTTATAAAATCTGCGGTTTTGTTTTGACTGCTCGTAAAGTCCTTTTTTGCCTATACCGCACTTGTAATCCTCGGCATCGGAGTGCTGCGAGAAAATCTCGCTGCATATATCTTTGTAATACTTCATTTTCTCACTCCTTTTAAGTTTTCGGCAGCAGGAAATGCCCTGCTGCCTTTAACAAAAACACCAATATAAAATTATTATTCGCTGACAATAATTTTAACGATTTTAGTTCTTCTTACTGTAGCACCGCCGACAGTGACAACGGCATATACATAATGCTCGCCTACATCAAGACTGTTGAATTCAAGCCCAGTGGTGTGCTGACCAAGAATTCTGACAGCGTTGTTACCGTCCATATCAGCACAGTCATACCATTGAAATTCAAATGTTGTATCATTGCTCTCAGGAACAATGTCAAAACTGATAGTTCCTGCTTGAGCAGCCTCTCCGCTAACCTCAATAAGGTCTGGATACTCTACTGTCAGAGCCACCGAAGGAGCAAGTGCCGCCCATACTGATGAAACATAAGAGTTTTTAACAAACACATCGTAATAAAGTCTGTAATCGAACTTGTAAGCATCAGCGGTAAGGTTTTCAGAAGGTGTGAAAATACGAATTTTTTCACTCTTTTTAACAAGCGAAGCCGCTGATTTAGGAAGCATAAGCATATAAATACCTTTTGAATTGTCAGATGCTTTATAACCACCTGTCTCATCGCCGTCTTTACCGCTTAAAAATTCAAAAGAAGTCATCATTCTTGAGTTTGAAACAGGGATAATTGTAACATTATCGATTTTGTTTACCTCAAGGTTAATCTCGCCCTGTCTGAACCTGCCAACTTCGATAACCTTTGAAAATTCATCACTCTTGCGAAGCGCTGTCCACATATAGCGGTCGATAAAGCAAACCAATTCTTCATCAAGACCGACCTCAGCCTGAACATTATCAAGCAAGGTATTAAACATCTCGTAAGGCTTGGCAGTATCAAAACCCGAAATTAACTGACCGCGTGTTGCGGCGAGCGAGCCGAGCTTGGAGAGAACGTAAGCATCTGTTTCAGGAACGACCTTTGTTCTTACAAATTCGCTCATAACCGAGCCTGCGAGTGAAGCAATTCCTGTTTCGTCCATATCCTCGCGGTCGATGGTGAATGTTCTTGCTCTGTCCTGCTGCATGGTGTACGCAGTATTGGCAACGTTAACCGCACCTTTAATAAAGCCTGTTTCTCGGTCGTAATCGCCGAGACCCTGCATAGAAATGCTAGGGATTTTAACTGTTTTTGCGCCGACAAATTTTGCTCTGAAAGCGTTGTCGGTCATAAATCCTACGCTTGATTTTTCAGTAATGATTTTATCAAGCTCTCCTGTAAATTTTGTTGCAAATGCATCATTATTAATAGACATAAATTTTTCTCCTTTTTCTTTAATTTTTTCTTATTGCTTTAAGCATTGCGTTAATGTATGACAGCCCGTAATCGCTGTCGTGAGTTTTGAGAGAACCAACAGCGCCTTCGCTGTTTTTCTCTCGGTTTTTCTTTTCTTCTTCGACTTTTTTATCCTGAAAAAAGCGGTAACGAAGATAAGCATCAAAAATCGGAATATTTTCTTTTTCGCTTATATCCTTCGCCTCTTTTGGAATATTTTCATAGGAATCGTATTCAGGAAAATATTTTTTCAAATCGCCGATATCCGCAGTATTTTCCTCTGCTTTGGCAACCTGCTCATTTCCAACCGATTCTTCTGCTGTAATCTCCGAAGAAATTTTCTCTTCTGTTTCGTTCATTGTTATTCAAGAAATCCTTTCTTCCCGTTTTACAAAATATCATCCTGTTCGTCGCCGTTGTAGTTGAGAAAATTTTCTATTTCTTTAACTACTCTCTGCTGAATTTTACGGTCGGTTTCCGTCATCTTCAATTCAAAGGCTTCTTCAGCCCTGAATTTGTCATCAGCCTTTCTGTTTTTAAGAAAAATTGCTACCGCAATCGCAGCAATCAACATAAGTAAAATCAAACTATCCGTAAGTCACCACCCCAATCCAGCTTCAAGCTATTAAAATAGCTTTTCGGCTGTTTTTTATCATTAGTTTTTTTGCAGTATTCCGGCTTGTTCTGCAAAACAGTCGCGCAGAAATACCGCATCTCATCAAGCGCGTGGTCAAACTCTTTTACAACTGAATCTTCCCTTTTCGAGCTGTCCCAGCTGTAAAGCGAAAACTCCCTGATAATATCCTTGCATTGCTCGTTTATAAGGATTTTCCGCTCTTTTATCAAATCGCTTGCAAAGCTTATGCCGCCAAGCACATTATTATTTGCTTTGCGTACTCTGAAAGAGCCGTGACGTCTTATGCACTCGATAAAGGAAGCAGCCGAAGGGTCAACAACCACCGATTTTATCTCAAATCCGCTTGCAAACTGTTCAAGCCTTGCATAATACTCTTCATCGGTAAGCTGATGTTGTTTCTGCCTTGAATCGTAGTAAAATTCCTTGATTCTTACCGCTGTAGACCCCGTATCGACCCACAAACCCATACTGAAAGGATTTGCTGTACCGTAGTCAATACTGATGTAATAATCACCTCTAAAATCACTGCTTTGAGTGATGTTTTCCTTAGAAAACATCGGGTAAACAAGCCCCTCAGCCGCTACCCAACGACCGAGAATAAACCTTTCTTTAAAAATGCCTGTGTACAAACTTTCAGCTTTTTTAATCTGAGCTTCACTAAGCACAGGATTATCCTGCATCAAAAAGTGAATGTGGAGTGCTTTATGCTTATTCTCGCCGTCGGCGTCCTTTATCCATTCCTTATAAAACCAATGCTCAGGGTGTTCGGGGTTGCAGTTAAACCACAGCTTAGCCTGCGGTTCGGAAAGTGTTCTCGCAATCGCCTGCTCAACAAAGCTTCTCGGTTGCAGTGCAACCTCATCAAAAAACACCCCGCAAAGTGTAAGACCCTGAATCAGCGATGCCGAACTCTCATCTTTTCCGCCGAAAATATAGAAATAGTTCTCTTTACTTCCGTCGCTTATTGTAAGCATATGCTTAGAAGCGCTGTAGCTTATTTTAAAAAAAGCAGTAACATCGACCATATCTTTCATCAGCGAGATGATATTGCGCTCAGCCGAGGCAATGGTTTTTCCGCAGATTGCGAAATGCGCACCGTTGAAATACCTCATCGACCAGTGAACAAACGCAAGCGTCATAACCGCGGTTTTACCCGAACGCACCGCACCGTCACAGATTAGTGCGTTATAGCCCCGATATTTTTCACTGTGGGCAAACCGCAAGACCGCCTTTTGTTTCTCCG
>JBGVHY010000049.1:0-8301 GCA_045122755.1 Acutalibacteraceae bacterium
GTGTAGATAAATGCTCCTGTATCGTCCACAACGACAACGATTTTGTTTTCATTTAATGCATATCCTACAGGGGCAAAGGTTTCCTCAAGATAATACGTACCATTTGTAAGAACCTTTCCGTCGGTAGGGAAGCTAATCAAACCGTCTGATGCGGTTGTACCTGAACAATATTCAGTAGCAGTTAGGCCGTCAATAACACCGTCAGGTGTATCACTTACCTTATATAAAGTGAACGAGGCATTGCTAAGAACCGTTGTGCCGTTTGTATAGCTGTCACCGTCCTTTATAGCTTCAACCTTCTTAACTGAAAATTCCTTTTTAATATTTGGTATATAAAGCTCTGTATTAAAGACTTTTTCAATATTATTAAGAGAAACTTCCTGAACATTGCCATTAGTATCAACAAAATAGTAACCCATTCGGTATTCGCCGGTACAGGTGTCTGTGTGATTATCCTCCCAACAGTACTCGTCATAAGCACCCGGAAGCTGATGGAGTGAAGCAGAGTATACAGAACTCTGAACAGGAGCCTCTGTCGGCTCTGTACTTGAAGTTGGTTCTGTTTCTTCAGGCTCGGTCTCAGTTACCGTAGTGGTTGTAGTGGTCGTGGTAGTTGTTGTTTCAGTTTCTGCATCAGAACCATATATCATCTGAAAATCATCGATATAGAAAGTCTGAACTGAACTTGAAACAGTAGAGGTCATTTTAACAGTTAAAGATGAAAGCGAAGCCATAAACTCGCGTGTTTGAACCTCATTGTGCCAGTTGCTGTTACCATCGTGATACCATTTTAATCCGTCTAAATCAACCTCGCCCCACAAAACTGTAACCCACTGACCGTTTGCCTCTGCACCGATATTAGTATTATAGTTTTCCTGAGTTCCGTTTGCTGTAACTGAATACTGCATTAAGAACTTACCGCTAACAGTATCGTCACCGTTTAACCAGAATCTAAAGCCGTATGAATCCTTTAATAATGATTCGTCAAAATTAAATGTAGCAAATGCAGTGTTTTTATCATCATAACCAATGTTGCCGCTGGTTAATTTAAGAGCTTTAGTACTGCCTGTTTCAGGGTTAGTGTATGTAGCGTCCTCTGTAACAGACAATGTACCGTTCCACTCTTTGCTGATATTACTGCCGATTTCACCGTCTTCAAAATCAGAAATTGTCACATATTTGTAACTGTCAGCGCTTATTGCAGCAACGGCTTGTGTGGTTGCAGCAGTAGTAGTGGTTGTAGTCGTTGTAGCAGATTCTTCTTCATCAACCTCAGATAAGGCAGCTATTTCGCTGTCAGTAGAGCCGCTTTCAACCGATAAAGCACCGAAAGTTCCGCCGTTAGCAAGTTGTAGCTGTTGGCTATATGCTTCAAGCGCAGCTTGAGGAGTAGAACCGTAAGTTGAATATCCTAGATTGATATTACCGCTCACAGCCTGCCACTCACCGTCGATATTCTGCATAGGAACAGCAAAAAGAGTTCCGTTTGCAAGGTCAACTGCGTTTCCGTCAGTATCATTTGCACCGGTTGTAGTCAGAGTAACGGTAATGCTACCGTAAGCACCTGTTTCAAGCTGACTTTCTTTAGTTACCTGTAAAAGTCCGTGACCGTCAGCACCTGCATCAACACATTCCGTTATAATCGGCTTGTCTTTTAGACTTATATAGCCTTCGGGTGCATCGGTTTCGATAAGTACATATTTTTCACCTTTAGTAAGTGTCAGGCGGTTGCCGTTATCATCAAGAATCGGAACAGTGCCGTTTGCTGAAACGCTTGCCAAAGGAGTAGCGGTTGAGTAATCTTTCAAATTGCCGTCGGCATCGTAGCAATCATCGTAGTTATACATTTTGAATTTTGCATTGTAAATCGGATTGCCGTCAGCATCATATTTTGAAAGGGTGTCCTGAGTTACAACCTTGAGGTTGAATCGAAGACTTAAGTTGGATGCGGCGTTACCGCGCTCGAGATAGAACATCTTTAAGGTGTGATAACCTTGGTCGGCAAACGTGTCTCCGTTAAAAGCTTCAGTATTTACGCCGGCTGCTTCGTACAAAGCCTTAAGTGTTGTGTCCTGATAGTTTTTAGAACCATCGGTTATGTAATTATCGCCGCTTTTTGTGCCGACCTGAACCTGACCTGTTGCAAAGTTTATGTCACCCGACACTTCGCCATGCAAACCTCCGATATCAAGTACCAGAACATCATCGATAAATACCCATACGTCGTCATCACCGGAGAAGCTGAAGGTCATATCCTTGCCGTCAAGCATACCGTTTGTAGGCTGCACAAAACCGGAAGTTATCGTCATACCAAAATAATGGTTAATGCCTTGGTACATAGAAGGGGATGAATCCCAAGGACTTGAGTGTATTAGTCGTGTGCTGGAGTCGTAGCCCTTATCTGCATACGTTGCAGACCTGTAACCGTCAGTTTCAGCGCTGTCGATTGTAAAAACCTCGTCAGCAGTATTAAAAGGGAAGAACTGACCTATATTAGCACTGTTTTTGCTTGATTTTACAGATGGTTTGCTATAAACTTTAAACTTATTAATATCTTCATAATAAGCTGCATAATTCGCAGAAGCGTCATAATAGTAATAGCCGTCACTATCTACCTGCAACAGACCGCTTATGCCTGAATATGCGCTTTTTCCTTCAAATTCAGTGGAGTCAAAAAGATATGAAAGTGATTCATCACTGCTTATAGTACTTGATTTACTGCCGTTTACAATTACATTATCCTTATTCAAGGTCGGAAATCCTGAACTATCAAGAGTGGATTTTACGATGCCTTGACTTGCACCTGCCGAATTATTAGCGTTCCAAGAATAAGATTCATTGCCGCCGAATGTAAACTGGAATATATGGTCTTTATTTACACCGCTTTTTACCATATTGGTTAAGTTTTTTGAAACATTGTCTTCCTTTGTGCCTAATGCCCAGTAATCAAAAAGATTTATATTAAGACCTGACGGATTAACTGTATCAACAACAAATTGATCAAAATCGCTGTCAGCGCCGCTTACAGTAAATGAAGCAGAGAGGAAAGAGCTTAATAATATTATCAGCGAGATAGCTAAAGCCAAAATGCGGATAGTAATTCTTTTATTATATGCCATCTATCTTCCTCCTTTTAAAATAAATATAAAATATGTTAATATAGGATTATCTAATATATATATATATATAGTTTAAAATATTTTCCAATTTCATTGTAATATATATAATAAGTCAAAAACAATTGCGGAATGCTAGTAATTTTATTGCCTTTTTAGATTAATTTCGTCAAATTAACTAAAAACATATAAAATAATCAGTGAATTAAGTCTATTTTGTGTATATAAATCTTTCATTTATATCATATTTTTAATCTTATACAATCTTATGCTAAGGTAAAATTTAACACTTTTCAATTGCGTATTTCGTCTGAAATCATTGCAATATTAATCATTTAAATAACAAAACCGCCCCAAATCGGGACGGTTTTAACATTTTGAGTTTAATTAAATATTTTTAAACAGGTCGTCGGTTCTGATATTAAAAATCTGAGCAATCGCAAGCACTTCCTTATCCGAAGCAATGCGGGTCTGACCTTCTAGCTTTGAAAGTGAGGAAAAATTAATATCAACATCAAGCAGCTGCATATTAATAGCAAGCTCTTTTTGGCTCATACGGTTTAGCTTTCTTATTTTAGTGACATTTGCACCTATTACATTTTTGTCTCCGAGAGGTTTTTTTCTTGCTTTCATTTTTTATTCCTTACCTTTCATAATATTTAGTATAACATAAAAATTTAATAATTGAAAGTTAAAATATTTTGTGTTACAATACTTTTATATTAATTTATAAAAACAGGGGATTTTAATGGATAGTATTGTTCAGGCTGTTTTAGAATACAGTAAGCAAAAACCTGAAAAAATCGCAATGGCAACTGCCCAGAAAAAAATTACATATAAAGAGCTCAGCGAGAAAATAGTAAGCTTTGCAGCTTCGCTTAAAGCTCGCGGAATCAAGAAGGGAAGCAGAATTGCTGTTGAGGCGGTTGACCTGACTTCGTTTTTTGCCGCGTGCTTAGGTTGTCATCTTGCAGGAATGATTGCCGTTCCGATTGAGCGCAATATCTCAATTTACAAGTTGCAGGATATTTTAAAAACTACAAAGCCTTCACTTGTATTTTATAAAAATACAGGTGAAAAATACAGTGACTTTTTCGGGAATGTACCTGATTCTAAAATCCGTTATCCTAAAGGGGAAAAGGTATCAACCATTGTTTCGACTACGGGTACAACGGGAAATCCTGTGCTGGTTACTCATACTAATAATAGCACCGTTGCAACGATTGAGAATCTTGTAAACGGTATAAATATCACAGAAGACACCGTTATATTTTCCAATGTTCCTTTTGACTTGTCAGCAGGCTACCGCAGAGTTTTTGCAACTCTTTATGTCGGCGCAACCGCTATTATTACTTATAAACCTTTAAGTGAGGAGCTTCTTCTTGAGTTTTTCAAAGAATACGGTATCAACAGTATAACGCTTCTCAATATTGATATGAATTTCATCTACGGAATTGAAAATGAAGAGCTAAAAGGTTATATGAATTCAGTAAGATTTGTTGAAACCGTAGCAGGCTCTATTACCTCGCTTGATATCCGTAAATTCCGGAGCGCATATCCGAATATTACGCTTTATAATGTTTACGGTACAACTGAATCAGGCTGTCTGCTTATTAATAATACTATAGAAAACCCTCAGGATGGGTGCTTGGGAAAGCCTGCCTGTAATGCCGAAATCCGAATTATTGATGAAAACGGCAATCAGGTGACAACTCCGGGTAAGTACGGTTATATTTCGGTAAAAGGTAATATGAATATGTCGGGGTATTACCGCAAAAAGACCTTGACCGAATCAGTAATGCCTGATGATTATATCCTGATAAATGATATCGTTTATTTTGATGAACAAGGCTTTTATTACTTTGTAAGCCGCGTAGGTGATATAATTGATGTCAGCGGTCACAAGGTAGTGCCGTCTGAAATTGAAAGAGTAGCCGTTATGTATGACGGAGTAAAGGACTGTGCTTGTACATCGGAAGACGACCACATATCAGGTCAGAAACCTGTATTGTATATTGAATGTAGTGAAAAAGATTTCGATATAGAAAAATTAAAAGAATATCTCGAAAACAATCTTGAAGATTACAAAGTACCGCAGAAAATTGTTAAAGTTCAAAAAATTCCGCGTACTGCAACAGGAAAGATTTTAAGAAAATCCTTACCTAGTGCAAAAAAGATTTAAGTTTATCAAAAAAGCAGAAGAATCAAGCAGATTCTTCTGCTTTTTTGTTAGTTAAATTAAAACGAAAGTTCAGTTCGTCTAATCAAATCCATCTGTAAAGGCTCTGAGAGTTCAACAAAATATGCACTGTAGCCTGCAACGCGAACAAGCATATCCTTGTAATCTTCAGGTTTTTTCATTGCTGCCTTCATCATCTCGTTACTCATAATATTAAACTGGCAGTGCATACCTTTTTTCATAAAATAAGTATCAATAAAGCCGATAAGGTTATCTCTTCCTTCAAATCCAGCTACACATTCAGGCGGAAATTTTAAGTTTAACAGCGTTCCGTTAGTCGCCAGCGAATGGTCAACCTTTGTTACCGAATTAGTGGTTGCTGTAGGTCCGCAGATATCGTGTGAAGAAACAAGTGTATGAACAGGACCCATATTATCCGAAATCGGTTCATAGGCTTTTCTTCCGTCAAGCGATGCGCCGAGATTAAGACCAAGTCCAACGTTAGCATTTACTGTGTAAACGCCTGGGCAAAATTCACCGCCGCGCGCATTTTTTCTGCCGGTGATATTCTTGCAGTAACATTCAAAAACTTCCTTGAAAAATTCATCTGCATAGTCATCATCATTGCCAAAGTGGTGAACTTTACTACTGTTTACAAGTGAATAAAGCACTTCATGACCTTCCCAGTTATCCTTAACCGCCTGTAAAAGCTCAGCGCCTGTGTATCTTTCCTCATCAAAAACTAACTGCTTGATAGTAGCGAGTATATCAGCGCAAGTACCAATACCGCTTGCCTGAGGACCTGTGAAGTTGTATTTTGTACCGCCTTCGCTGAGATCCTTTGCATTTCTTATACAACCCTCAAAAAATGCCGAAGCATAAGGGATAGGCTTTAACTCTTTCTGAACTTTTTCAATAATATTAAGCTGGTCACACATATTTGTAGTCCAGAAATCCATCTGATTATTAAAGCTTTTTACAACCTCATCAATCGATTTAAAATTTTCAAGAGAACCCGTATCAGGACCTAAAGATTTACCGATACCTGCACAGCGTGTATAATTCGGGCAACTGCTGCTGCAATCAATGCATCTGCCGCCGTTGAGGGCTAATTCCATAACCTTTGCAATGTTGACGTAAGCCGCGTCGTGATAGCCGTATTCCTTGCCCGGTAAATCAGGCTCAACACAGCCTACAACCTCGTAATTTCGAGCTTCTTGCAAAGACATACCTTTTCTCTGCATAGCCTTAATCGCCGCTGTATCATTAAAAAGCTTTGGATGACCGTAGCCTGCTCGGATACATTCAACCGCCTTAACTTTAAGCTCGTAAGGTGTGTTTTCGTGCATTCTTACGCAAACCCAAGGATTCATCATTCTTGTATGAACGGAAGCTTCAAGCATCATAAATGTAAGGTCGTTTGTGACATCGTTGCCGTCTTTATCAACACCGCCGAGGGTCAGGCTTTCACCTCCCCAGCCTCTGCCGTTTCTTACCGAAACGGTCAAACGGTCTTTAAGCTTTGATGGATTACCCATCTTTATATAAGCACATTCGAGCAGTTCAAGGGCGAAATCTTTTGAAATCACGCCGTTTTCCATATCTTTTTCGTAGTATGGAAAAAGCCACTGGTCCATTCTGCCGTATGAAACAGAGTGACCGTTTGACTCGATAAGAGTAATAGTTGTAGCAAAATGCCAAAGCTGTAAAGCCTGCCAGAAGGTTTTTGGTGTGCCGAATGCTATCTGTCGGCAGTTTTCAGCTATTGTTTTAAGCTCTTCCTTGCGTTTTTCGTCCTGCTCTTTTTCTGCTTTACTTTCAGCCAAATCAGCGTATCTGTGTATATAATTACCCGCTGCCTTGAGTTCTATCAGCATAGCCTCTAAAAGCTCTTTTTTATCGGTATAATCATTGTCGCTTTGGTTTAAAGCAGAAAGCGATTTTTCAGCCTCTTTTATTAACCCGCCGAAACCTATTTTCATCAGCTTTTCGTAGTCCATTACAAAATGACCTACACCGCCGAAGTGGTAAAGGTTTGTCATATAAACCTTTTTGCCCATCTCACTGCCTTTTAGCTGGGTTTCACTCAACTGTTCTTCAATCCTGTCGGCAACGGTCTTGCCCTGCCAGTAGGGGAGGATTTTTAGCAATTCCTCTTTATCCTCATCAGTAATATAAAATCTATCGTGAGGACGTTTATCAAACGGGTGATGCCGTAATTCATCAATTATCCAATTTACCGAAAACTCAGGGTAAATCGGTGCCGCTTTTGCAGGAGCGGCAAGCTCACCTGCAAAAAGCTCATCATCATATATTTCAATCTCAACATTATCTAAAATGTTTTTGAGCGAATAAGCTGTTTTAAGTTTAGCTGACATATTAGGGTTGCTTTTATAAGTTTCAGTTATCAGCCTTGCTCTTTGTATATCGATATTGAATTTGCGGTCTAAGAAAACACTTCTTAATTTATTAACACGTTCATACGGTGAAAAGCCTTCGTGACCTACCTTGTAGCCTAGTCCATAGTTTTTGTCAAAAGCTTCTGTTCCGCAAGGTTTTGTCTTTACCATTTTATTCTTCTCCTTTTTGCCTTATCTTTTAATGGTATTGATTCCTTTTTCGTTTAAATGCTTTGCAAATTCCTTTATTTTTTGAGTAAATTCTTCCTTGTTATATTTTAAGTCCATCATAGGGTATGCTACATCAAGCGATTTGTATTTTTCTTCGCCGAGCCGCATAAATTCCAGTAATTGCAACTGCGAGATTTTATTATTAAGCTTATTTAAAATAAATTCAGCAGTTGCATTTATGTTTTCTAAATCATCATTGAAATTCGGTATAACAGGTATTCTTAAAATAATTTCTTTATCTGATTTTGAGAGTTTTTCAATGTTTTTTAAAATTCTTTCATTCCCGATACCTGTGCGCTTTTTATGAATATCAGAATCCATATGCTTGATATCGACTATAAATAAATCTGTGTAGGGAAGTATGCTTTGGGTTGCG